>JAERSQ010000268.1 GCA_016845525.1 Pseudomonadota bacterium | reverse complement strand
TTCGGAACCTGAACAGCGGGCTTCATCTCATCCAGAGACTGCCCTCGGGCGAACTCCTGGGAGGGGCAGACCCTCGACGCGAAGGCCTGGTGCTGGGCGACTAGGCCCTAAGACTCAAAGGATGCCATCACACGGTGATGGTAATCCGCCCCATCAAAGCGGCTCATCTCCTGGAGTCCGGTCGGGCTGGTGATATTGATCTCAATCAACATCCCGCCGATGACATCGATCCCGGCGAAACGAACGCCATGCGCCACAAGGTCGTCACGCATTGCCTCACAGATCCTCCAATCCTGCTGATCCAATTGGGACTGTTGAGCACTGCCCCCCTGGTCGAGATTATTCAACTCCGCCCCATCGGCATGCACCCGCAGGATCGCGCCAAGCGGCTCGCCGTCCAACAACAGAATACGCTTGTCGCCCTCGTGAGCTGCCGGCAGGTACTGCTGGGCCACCACCCAGTGCCGCCCTTCACGGGTCGCCGTATCCAACTGTTCCGATAGCCCTTCTCCGTCAGCGTCCAGAAATATGATGCCCTTGCCGCCGTGCCCATCCACGGGCTTGACAGTGATCCGCTTCTGCTCTTGAAGAAACCCGGCTATCTCCTGCCGGCTTCGGGAGACCAGTGTTTTGGGCGTGAAGTCCGGGTAGCGCAACGCGGCCAGTTTTTCATTCCAGTTTCGGACGGTGACGGGTCTGTTGATGATCTGGACCGGTGCAGGCAGTTGATCCAGCAGCAAAGTGACGTAAAAGTAACTGCGGTCGAACGGCGGATCCTGACGGATCCAGACCGCATCCATGGTTGCGAGCGCGCAGGAGACTTGCGGCTCACAGTGAAAAGGCTGTTTGTGATCCGCTGAGACCTCAGCCTTGACTACCGTGGCATAGACCTCGTCATGGCGCAGCGAGAGTGTCGCCGGGTCAACGTAAAACACCTCATGCCCGCGCTCGTGTGCCGCGAGCATGAGGAAGTAGGTGGTGTCCTTATACGGTTTGACCCCATCGAGGGGATCCATGATGAACGCGTGCCTCATCCGCGCAGGATAGCACCTTTATCCGATCCCGATGCTAGGCGCGGCGCCTCCTCCCTTGGCGGCTCCGGCGCTTCTCCTCAGTGGGCGCAGTCGAATGAGAACAAACACGGTGCGTGCCTGGGGTGACCGGCCCAAGGGCTGACACAACGGCTTCGATATCCGGTGTGGGTCGGGGATCATGACTGAGCAAGGCGCGGTTCATGGCGGCAAGATGCAGCGGCGTGGTGCCGCAGCAACCGCCAATAATGCGCGCGCCACAATCACGCGCCAACCGGGCATATTCCGCCATCAGTTCCGGTGTCCCGGAATACTGAATCTCGCCATCGACAAACTGCGGGATACCGCAATTGGCCTTGGCCACGAGTAGGTCCTGGTCTTCGGCATGGGACCGCATCGACAGCAATGTTCCCACCAGATCGGCCGCGCCGACGCCGCAGTTGGCGCCAAAGGCTGCCAGGCGCGGTACGGTTTCCCGGTAGATATCCACAAGTTGTGGCGGTGGTACACCCATCATCGTGCTCCCGTTGGTATCGAAGGTCATGGTCGCAACAATGGGCAACCCTGATTCAGCGGCTCCCGCGCCCGCAGCCTGGAGTTCCTCTTTGGAGGACATGGTTTCCAGCCAGATGACATCGGCGCCGCCCTCGGCTAGCGCCCGCGCCTGCTCGGCAAAGGCGCTCTCGGCTGCCTGAGCCGAGAGCGTCCCGACAGGTTCCAGAATTTCCCCGGTCGGCCCCATCGACCCTGCAACGACGACATTGCGATCCGATGAATCTGCGCACGAACGGGCTATTGCGGCGGCCGCGGCATTCAGTTCCCCAACACGGTGTTCTGCCTGGTGAAGCTTCAGCCGGTAAGCAGATCCGCCAAAACTGTTGGTCAACAGGATGTCTGCACCTGCATCGATGAACTGCTGATGCAGCAACGCCACGCGATCCGGGTGTTCGACGTTCCACAACTCAGGCGCGTCGCCGGACTGCAGACCCATGGAGAAATAATTGGTTCCCGTGGCGCCATCGGCAAGTACCCATTCGCGATCACGGAGAAGCTGCTCAAACCGGTTTTTGGCCATAACGTTTCCTCAAAGTTACCGTTCGGAGCCGGTCGGTCACTCGAGAAAACCCCACAAAAAAACCCGCACCGGCTTTGTTGCTAGAGCGGGTCCATCGGCAAGCACTCGCTTTAGCAAACTTGTAAAGCGCCTGCAAGCTGATCATCAAATCGGCGCTATGGATAAAGCATAGCACAAATCCCACAACAATGTGGGCGCGCGCCCATAGGGCGCTTAAACCTAAAAAGGGACTCTTTTAGAAAATACTGGCGAGCGGGTCGCGGGAGTCGACCCCGGGCATAAAGGGTTTGCGCCGGTCTCGATCGGTAATCTGGTAAATCGCACCGAGCCAGTTATTGAAGATGATCTTGCCCGTATCACCCCAGGTGTTGTCGACCGGGACATCGCTTTCAGGAAATGCCCGGGCCTCGGTCCTTTGCTCACACGCCCGCTCCGCTTCCCCGCGAAAACCCTCCAGCACCGGGAAGACATCTTCGGTGAAGTAGTTGTCCGGATACGGCGGGTACTCTTTAATCTCACCAGCGAGAAAGCGGTTTACCTCACGCTTGTACTCTTTTAACAAACTGAAGCTGTCGTACTCGGGATGGCCCTGGAAGAACACCAGCCGCAATCCGTCAGAACTGGTCGCCAGATGCACTCCTGCGTCTGGACTCTCGACCAGCACAAGCTGGTCAACCCGGTTCATCTCTTGTGAACTGATGTCATTCCAGCGTGAATGCGGGACATCAAAGCGCGTGTTGATGCCTCGCACTAGCGGATGCTCCATCACCACGCGATGCGGAAAAACGCCCCAGCGTTTGGCGGGTAACGGCTGGCGCTCGATCCCGTGAAAATGCAGGAAAGCCGCATGGGTCGCAAGACAGGCGCACAGCGTCGAGGTGACATTTTCCACCGCCCAGTCCAATACCTCACACATGGGAGTCCAGAACGCTTCATCGGGCAATTGATCACAGACCGGGTTCGCACCCGTCACAATCAGGGCATCAAGACCCTCTTCCTTCAGTCGATCGAAATCATAGTAATACTTCTCGATATGTTCGCGCGCCTCTTTGCCGCGCGGGACCTGTGGCGGTGAGAAAGGGTAGATATGGAACTGGGCAATGCGGTTGCAGCCCCCCACCAATCGAAGAAACTGGCGCTCGGTCGGCTCCAGAGCTGCATCCGGCATATTGTTCATGAGGCCGATATGCATCTCGCGGATATCCTGCGAATCCGCACGCTCCAGCGACAGTACATCGCCTCCTTCGCGGCGAAAACGCTCGAAACTGGGTAATCCTGTGTTGGCGACAATGGGCATCGTTAATCCAGTGCGTCGCAGATCAATTCAAGGAATTCCGTTTCGCTATGGATGTCGTCAATCCGCGTCGCATCGAGCACCACGCCAAAGCGATCAGCGATCTCCTGATATCGCGGAAGTCGATGCTCGACGAGGCGGGGAAACATCCAGCGGAAATAATCGTCCGGCACAATTTCCTCCGGCTTGGATAATCCCTGCTCTTCCAGATACTGGGGCAGCACCCGATCGAGAAACTGATCCTGATAGTACATCGGCTTGGGCTCCTGCAAGGAGCGCTCAATAATTTGGTTAAGCATCGCATCCGATGGCTTGAGATAGACGATCAGCGTGTCTTCAGCCAGTTGCTCAAGCACGCCCGGCGCGTCGAGCTCGCACAGGCTACCCCCGGCATCATTAAGGAAATGCGGGTATCCGTAGGTGTCATGCCCTTTGGCAATAAAAGACCTGACGTCCAGCATTGCGTTGATCTCGGCCTCACGATGAAGACTCTGCCGGCGCTTGAATTCATCGACCGACAGTCCGCCCAATTCCGGGTTACCAATCATTCCCAGAAAGCTCGCAATCGGCTTGAGGTTGTGGACCGAAATATTGTGACAAAGATAGATGGAATCGGTTCGCAATAACTCCGCAAGAAAGGGTACCCGCATAGCTTCGCGCTTGACGTTATCCAATATGGGCTCGTCGAGATAGCGCGTTCCTATCCGGTAATCCCCGGAATAGTGAAACCAGGTTTGGCGGGGCAATCGGGATGCCAGCGTGGTCTTGCCCACGCCTGACATGCCCAGCAGGGTGATGGCCTTGCGTGGAGATTTCCAGAATGCGGCGCCTTTCAAATTGTCACGGTACATAGTGCTAACCCATCAAGATCTTCAGACAAGCCCCTGGAGGGCCGACCGGACCACCCCTGATAACGGGCAAGGCCTGCGTGCCTCCCGATCAACAAATACATGGGTGAAGCCGCCAACCGCAGCTGCAGCC
>JAERSQ010000267.1 GCA_016845525.1 Pseudomonadota bacterium | reverse complement strand
AACCTGGCCTTCGGATTGCAGCCATCGGAATATTTCCGGGCGCTGCCAGGCGTTGGGGTCGATATGGCATTCAAGACCATCCGGCAGTACGCGCGGAATGTTGCCCGGCAGGCCGCCTCCGGTAATGTGGGCAATTCCCCTGACGGGGCAGGCCGTTAACAGATCGAGAACGCCTCGCACATAAATCCGCGTTGGTGCCAGCAGCACCTCCCCAAGCGTATTTGCCTCAATAGACGTATCCAGTGAAGCGTTGCTTCGGTCAACAATGGCCCGAGCGAGTGAGTAGCCGTTTGAGTGCAGCCCGCTGGATGCAAGACCGATAACCTGATCCCCGGCGCAAATGTCCTTGCCGTCGATCATGTCTTGCTTCTCAACAACACCAACGCAGAATCCTGCAAGATCGTAGTCCCCGGACTGATACATCCCCGGCATTTCAGCAGTTTCACCCCCGATCAGGGCCGCCCCTGCCATCTCGCAGCCTGTCGCAATGCCGGCGATTACCGATTCCGCCTGCGTCGGGGAAAGTGCAGCGGTAGCAAAATAATCCAGGAAGAACAGGGGTTCAGCGCCCACCACGAGAATATCGTTGACACACATGGCGACCAGATCGATCCCGATCGTGTCGTGGCAGTCCAGTGCAATGGCAAGCTTGAGCTTGGTGCCGACACCGTCAGTGCCCGACACCAGTACGGGTTTTTTGTACCGTTCTGTCGGCAACTCAAAAAGTCCACCGAAGCCGCCGATCCCACCGAGGCATTCCGGCCGCTGAGTACGTCGGACCAGAGGTTTGATGCGTTCGACCAGATCGTCACCCGCGTCAATATCGACGCCGGCGTCACGGTAACTAAGGGGGGTATCGCTTGGAGGAGCCACGGGAAAACACAAGAGGTAAACCAGGCACTTATGGTATCGTATGTCCGGTCGGGAAAGGGAGTTGAATCGTCGGGTTTGCCAGGATTCAGCGGTTACCGAGCCCGTATTGAGTTTTATGCCCCGCATACCGTTGCTCCATCAGCTTCCCAACCTACTGACGCTTCTTCGGATCGGTGCGGTACCGGTTCTTATTTTGTTTTTGTATGACGGCCGCTACGGCGCCGCGCTTGTCGTCTTCGTTATCGCCGGTATCACTGATGGACTCGATGGATGGATTGCAAAGCGCTTTGATGCGGTAACGCGTCTGGGCTCGATTCTTGACCCGCTCGCGGACAAGATGCTCATTGTCAGCACCTATGTCATGCTGGCATTGGCAGGGGATATCCCATTCTGGCTCTTGTTGCTGATCGGGTTTCGAGACCTGGGCATCATCGGCGGGGTTCTGGTTCTGCAATGGGTTCATGGCGAGGTACACATGCAGCCAAGTCTCGTCAGCAAACTGAACACCTTCCTGCAGATCTCGCTGGTGGTGCTGATTATGGTCGAGCGGGTGGAGCTGCTCGCGTTGGCCCCGTTGACGGATGCGGTGCTTTGGCTGGTGGTCGCGACTACGCTGGCAAGCGCCTTTCATTACGTTTACTTCTGGGTCATCCGGTCAACCGATGGCGCAGCATAGCGCTACGCAGAGACGAGGCCTTGGTGAAAACTGATCAGATCGGACTACCCTTGCGCCTGAAGGATCAGGCGTCATTTGAGAATTTTCTCGCCGGGGACAATCAGCAGATTGTTTCTCTATTGCAAGATTCTGGTGCGGACCGTGACCTAGGCGTGATCTATCTGCATGGCGCAAAGGGCGCGGGAAAGTCCCATCTTCTGCAGGCATTCTGTAAAGCGCGTTCCAGGTCGTCACCGGTGCCCGCATATGTCTCTCTGGGGCTCGACGGTGTTCACCCGGAAATGATTGCAGATCTGCATGGACCCCGGATCGTCTGTCTGGACGATATTGATTCGGTCAGCGGTGATCCGTCGTGGGAAGAGGCCATGCTGGGGCTGTACGAGCGTTTGATACCTTCCGGCGGCGGTCTTCTTGTGGCCGGAAGGTATCCGCCTGCTCAAGTCGGCTTTGGGCTTGCGGATCTTGCAACCCGGCTTGCATCAGGAGGTGCCTGGCGGGTTCAGCCTTTGGGCGAAGCGCAGTTGCCCGAAGCCATGCAATTGCGGGCACGCCTGCGTGGACTGGAACTGCCCGACGCCGTGATCGCCTATCTGCTGCGCCGGGTCCGCCGCGATCCTTCGACCTTGTTTGCGTTGCTGGATCAGATCGACGATGAGGCTTTTTCACATCAGCGCCGGTTAACCGTGCCGTTCGTCCGCGAACTGGCCGGCCGTCTGCTGTCGGGTTAGTTTTTACTGAGAGCCTCGGCCGCCGTGGCGAGCCTGACCCCCAAAGCCCGGCATAGCGTGGCTTCATCTGAGCTGATGGGTTTGTCGTCGGCGCTGCCGGCGACGTGACTGGGGCCGTACGGTGTGCCGCCGGTCTCGGTTCGGTTGAGGACAGATTCGGTAAAAGGCAGGCCGCAGATCAGCATGCCATGGTGAAGCAGAGGGAGCATCATTGAGAGTAAGGTGGATTCCTGCCCGCCATGCTGGGTCGAAGAAGAAGTAAAGACGCCCGCGGGCTTGCCTGCGAGCGTTCCGGCAAGCCAGTCGGATCCCGTCTGCTGAAGAAAATAGGTCAAAGGGGCTGCCATCTGGCCGAATCGGGTAGGGCTTCCCAGAGCAAGCGCGTCACACTCATCGAGGTCCCGCTGTACGATGTAGGGAGGGCCCTGGGACGGGATGTCTGGGGAAGTACTCTCGGGCGTTGCCGAGACGGGAGGAACTGTTCTGAGGCGCGCAACGCAGCCGGGTACGCTCTCGATTCCCTGACAAACGAGTCGTGCCATTGCTTCGACGGCACCGTAGCGGCTGTAGTACAGGACCAGTATTTCAGACATTGACGCGAGTCGGTCGCAACACAGTGTTACAGAATCTCGAGAATGTTCTCGGGCGGCCGACCGATGGCGGCGCGGCTGCCGTTAACAACAATGGGCCTTTCCAACAGGATCGGAAACCGCACGATGGCGGCAATAAGCTCGTCTTCACTGGCAGATCCGAGGCCGTTTTCCTGATAGGGCGATTCTTTCTTGCGGACCATGTCAGTCACCGGGCAGTTCAGCGCTGCCTGGATCTTCTTCAAGGTCGTTTCATTGGGCGGATCGTTCAGATACTCGATGATTTCGGGCTCAATCCCTTGTTCGGCAAGGAGTGCGAGTGTGGCTCGGGACTTTGAGCAGCGGGGATTGTGATACATCTGAATAGCCATACGGTTTCCTCGAATTTCTTGACAGATCAGAGGGTAATAGTTACATTGCGCTCGTTATACCGCACTGCAAAAACTCCCGCTAAACGGCGTGATTTTATACGCAAACATTCCACAGAGAGCGACCCGATGAGAATGAACGCAACACCTATCCGGACCCTGCTGGCGCTGGTCTCAATCGCCGCGGTAGCCACAGGTTGTGTTACCGCCAAACCCACTGAAACCGAAGCAGGTTCGGCGACGGCTGCTGCGCCCGCACCGGCAGTGTCAATGGCGCCTGCGGTCGTGGCCTCGGTCGATAAGCCCGACGACTGGTGTGACCGGTATCCGGACTCCTTCGAGTGTGAAGATGCGTCAGCAAAGGCAACGACATCGGATGATTGGTGTGCCCGCTATCCGGACTCTTTCGTCTGCAAGGATGAGGAAGTTGCGGACAAGACAACCACTTCCGATGATTGGTGTGCCCGCTATCCGGACTCCTTTGTCTGTCAGGAAGAGGTGGCCGCCGGCCAAACCTCTACAGAGGACTGGTGCTCTCGTTATCCTGATTCGTTTGTCTGCAAGGCCGAAGCCCCAGTCCCCGCGATTTCGGCTTATGTGGTTCAGGCCGGGGATCATCTTTGGGGAATCTCCTCGCAGCCGAAAGTCTATGGTGATCCTTACCAGTGGCCGCTTCTTTTCAAGCGCAACCGGGCCGATATTTCAGATGCGGATCTGATCTATCCGGGGCAGATGATCCAGATCGAGCGGGATATGAGCAACGCCCAGATTCAGGAAGCCATCGATCATGCCAGAAGCCGTGGCGCGTGGGCGCTGGGCGTGATTGAAGGAAGTGATCTGAGATACCTGCAGGCGGCCGGTTCGACTGATGCCGCCAATGCGACGGCTGAGCAGGCTGCGGCGATGATCGCGCAGGCAGGTGCTGACTTAAAAGCAGCCAAGGCTGCGAAGGGAGAATGGCGTATTCTTGATTCCGCAACAGGCGGAAGCGCAGTGCCGCTCAGTAAAGCCCTGAAAGTGGCGCAAAAGCTGCTAGATGGAGGCGACGCGTCTGAGGCATATCGGCTGGCTCATCGAGTCTCTGAGTCCGCACAACTGGGGGTTGCCCAGTCTGCAGGTCAGGCTAACGCCGCGCCGTCTTATAACTGACCCACTGTCAGAAGATAAAAAAGCCCCGCTTTGCGGGGCTTTTTTTTGTCTCCTTGCACCGGCTTGAGGTTATATTGGCTTTAAGGTTATGAGCACTTCCAAACCGACAACACTCGGGAATCGGCAAATGATTCGCCGCGTCCTCAACCGGATCAAAACAGAACGCTTGCCCAGCGCGGCCTCGGCTCTGGCATTTACCACCTTGCTTGCCCTGGTGCCATTACTGACAGTGGTATTTGCGATTCTTTCCATGTTTCCGTTTTTTGTGGAGTGGAGAGACGAGATCGAGACCTTTCTTTACAGTAATCTGGTGCCTGCGACAGGAGATGCAGTGCAAACCTATCTGCGGGAATTTGCCGGGCAGGCAGGCAGTCTGACGGGATTGGGTCTCGCGGGATTACTGGTGACGGCATTGCTGCTGCTCTCGACGATCGAAGATGCGTTTAATGAGATCTGGGCTGTTCGCAAGGGCCGCACTCTGTCGCAGCGCCTGCTGCTGTACTGGGCAATGCTGACTTTGGGGCCGGTATTGATGGTCACCAGTATCGCTCTCACGACTTATCTGGGCTCGACTGTGTTGGACAATTGGATTTCTACGGCGTCCGGCCCCAACGCAGTCATACTTAGGGTGGTGCCGGTACTGCTGGAAGGGTTTGGATTTTTTCTGATGTATCTTATTGTGCCGAGCTGCCCGGTCAGGCCGCGATCGGCGTTGGGCGGGGCAGTCGTGGCCGTGGTCCTTTTTGAGCTGACGAAGTTTGGTTTTGTAATCTTTATCTCGAACTTCGATACCTACCAGATCATTTATGGCGCGATGTGGAGTATTCCCGTCTTCTTGCTTTGGATCTATCTTTCATGGCTGGTGACGCTGCTTGGAGCCTGTATCAGTGCAGAGATGGATGCGACGCCCAAGGGCTCTGACCCCATACCGAGAGTGGCACCCGTAATTAAAGAGCCCTCGGTGAAACAGGGAGAACGCCATGGGCGAAGTCGCCCATCGGCCTAAACGGGGCGGGCTCAAGGAGTTCAGTAGTCGCTAGATCAACCCGGATCCTGAATAATTAATGTATTATAATATTCTGAAAGTATTTCAGAATTAAGCGAGAATTTGGGTATCTGCTGATGAAAATTCCCCATATTGCCTTTGTGATGCTGAATGCCTTGCTGATGGCGGTAACCTTGCCGTCAGCCGCTAGCGAGACGCGAGACCCGACTGAATTTTTCTTTCAGGATAGTTTTAATGATCTGGCTGAGGAAGCAGAACTGGCCCAGGAAGAGGGCAAGATCGGGGTGTTGGTCGTATTTGAAACTGACGATTGTCCCTGGTGTGATCGAATGAAGGAGACAGTGCTCAATCAGGCACATGTTCAGGATTATTTTCGACGGCACTTTCGATTGATTGGGCTCAATACCGATGGTGACGCGCTGGTGACGGGCTTTGACGGCATAGAAGTATCCGAGACCGACTTCGCTCTTCGGCACAATCGTATACGCGCCACCCCGGCATTTCTTTTCTTCGATACCGAAGGGGAGTTATTGGTCCGGTATACCGGCACCACTCGTGATCCAGAAGAATTTCTTTGGCTCGGTGAGTACGTCGTGAAGGCGCATTTTGAATACGAGCGATTTTCAAGTTATAAGCGCAAGCGTAGGGCGGCGTCGTCCTGACCGGGCGCTTGTCGTCGTGTCCGCCGGAGAACTTGGTCGATTCATGAAGGCATTTGGCCGACAATCAGTCGTGTGCGCGGCAGTGTCATTATTTCTTTGCCCCGCGTTGGTGCTGGGTGAAGATGAGCGCATCATCCCGCCTTTGCCCGATCCGTTGACGTTGTCCGACGCGCTGTTAATCGGGACCCAGTCACATCCCGAGTTGGTCGCGGCCCAAAACCAGGTGGCCGCGGCCGAGATCAGTTCGGGAAAAGTGGACGCCAGTTATGGCGTGAATGCTTTTGTGGAATTGCAGCCGCGACTGTCGAGTCGTGCGGCCGCGGATAGTGTCGACTTTCAAGATGACAGCCGTTATGGCCTGGTTATCAGAAAGCGCTTAACCGACTTTGGCCGAACCGAAATCAGAAAAGAGGCGGCCCAGTCGGATATCGCGGCAAGCCAGGCCCGTTTTGTCACCCGTCTCGACCGCCATCGATTGGAAATCATGCGCAGTTTCTTTGCGGTGATCCTCGCAGATCATGCCTATCGGGCGCGTAACGAACGGCTGGCGATAGATTATTTCCGTTATTCCCGGATGGCGGAACGGCGTGATCGCTTTGAGCAGTATTCAGATCTTGAAGTGGCGAAACAGGAGGCCGCCTATCGGAAGGCCTATGTGGCACGCCATCGCGCCGATCTTGAGCGTCGGCAGCGGCGCCACGCGCTGGCACTGAAATTGGGCCGGCCCGGAGAATTGTCGAGTGAATTGGTGGCGCCGGATCTCTCGGCCTTTCGTGACCGGGAGATCCCCGAATATGGCAATATCATCGATGAAGCGATTGCCAGTTCCTCCATCTTGAAAGCGCATAGAGCCGGTGTGGCCTCAGCTCAGGCGAAGGTGTCCGTTGCGGAAAAACTCAACTCACCCGTGCTGAGTGCCGACTTTGAAGCCAGGGAGTATCACGACAGTTCCTTTTCCAGTCGTGACCGCTATCGGCTGAACCTCAAATTCATCATGCCGCTTTTTGATGGTGCTCAAGTGCGCGATACTGAGGTTGCGCTCGCAGAAAATGCATTGGCGCAAAAGCAGGCCGAACTGCTCATGGCTGAGTATGGTATCCGTGAGGCCGTGCTCACCTTGATCAGCGATCTTCTGGTCAACCGGGCAGCTATCGTTGCCGTGGAAGCTGAGGAGACCTATCGCAGTTATTACCAGGATCGCAGCCGGGCGATGTACGAAATGGAGATGCGTTCGGATCTCGGTGATGCACAAGCCGCTGCTGCCGAAGCAATCCTGGAGGCCGCAAGAGTGGACTTTGAGCAGGCGTTGCTCTGGGCCGAATTTGATGCCTTACTGGCCAGGCCGTCTGCTTTGATGGAGGGAGACTAATTTATGAAAAACCGATTCCGGATCTTGTTGCTGGTACTGCTTTCATTTGCTACTGGCACCCTATTCGCTGACACCCTCAATGCTGTCGTGGACTGGAACCGGCGGGTCGAAATCGGCTTTGGCATGTCTGGTCAGGTCAAGGCGGTTGCGGTACAGCCTGGAGATGCTGTGGCCGCAGGCGCGGTACTGGTCTCGCTCGATACCGCGCTCCTCGAGATTGCGGTCCGTAAGGCTTCCAACACCGAAGCGATCAGCGAAGCACAAATGGAAAGACAGCTTGCGGTTGTTGAGCGGGAGCAGACGCTCTACGACGAAGGATCACTGTCCGCCGTCCAGTTGGAGCAGGTGGAGCTGGATCTTTCCCGAACCGAATTTGCCCTCAAAGATGCGCAACTCGAGCATCAGAGGGTGCGCCACCTGCTTGAACTTGCCACGCTTAGGGCTCCTTTCGATGCCTGGGTCGTGGATTCAGACTTTATGCCCGGCCAGTTTGTGCATCATCAAGCGGATGCGCCTGTGCTGATGACACTCGCAGAGCGAGGACGTTATGTTGCCAAAGCTGAGGTGGATGGCACTGCTGTCGAGCGATTAACAGGCAGTCCAGACATCGAAATCCGTCTCGGAGATAGAACCTTTGAAGCGGTGCAAAGCCGTATTGGACTTGAGCCGATTGCCGACGGAAACGAGGGGCAGCGTTACCTTCTTAGCGTGCAGTTCGACAGCGATAGCCTTATCCGTCCGGGCACGTCCTGTACCGTCACGGTGCCGTAAAACTTTTGGAAAACGGGCTGTTGAGCAGTTAAAGCGAACTGAGTGTCTTCAGGGTCGCAACGAAGGCATCCAGGGCGTAATCGACGGTCTCTCCCGTCGCCCGGTGGCGATACTCCACGAGTCCCTTGGCAAGACCGCGTTCTCCAACGACGATGCGGTGCGGGATGCCGATCAGGTCCATTTCTGAGAACATGACGCCGGGTCGTTCATCCCGGTCATCGAGCAGAACCGAAAATCCCGCTTCCCCGAGTTCTGCGTATAGCGCTTCGACGGCGTTGGCAACCTGTTCGGATTTTTTCAGCCCAATCGGTACGATGCAGACATCAAATGGCGCAAGGGGTGCTGGCCAGATGATGCCGTTTTCGTCATGACTCTGTTCTATTGCTGCAGCGACGATTCGAGTAATGCCGATTCCATAGCAGCCCATATAAAAAGGCTGACTGCGACCTTCGGCATCAAGAAAAGTCCCATCGAGCGCTTCGCTATATTTGGTGCCGAGTTGGAATACGTGACCGACTTCGATGCCGCGGCGCACCTGGATCGATTGTGAGGGATCGGTGGGGCAGGGATCGCCCTCGACTGCCTGGCGCAGGTCGTGTGTCTTGGGTTCAGCAAGATCACGACCCCAGTTGACCCCCTGCAGATGAAAGCCGTCTCGGTTGGCCCCGCAAACGAAGTCCGCAAGTACGCCAGCATCGTGATCGACGATCACGGGAATCTTGAGTCCGACAGGGCCTACGGAGCCCGGTGCCGATCCGGTCGCCTCCTCAATTTCCTTGGCGCTCGCCATCCGCAGGGGTTTCGCGATCTCATCGAGCGTTTCCGCCTTGACGCTATTGAGATCATGATCACCGCGCAGGACCAGGGCGACAGGCAAATCGCCACTGCCTTGAACAATCAAGGTCTTAAGTGTCTGCTTGGCGTCGATTTTGAGAAATGCGCTCAACTCAGCGATGGTGTGCACATCGGGGGTGGCGACTTCTGCCATAGTCTCCTTGGCATCGGACCGCTCAGACGGTTCGGGCGTCAAGTCCACCTTTTCTACATTGGCGGCGTATCCGCAGGGAGAGCAGAACGCGATGGCATCTTCGCCGGACTCAGCCAGTACGTGGAACTCATGTGAGAAATTACCCCCTATGCTTCCACTGTCTGCTTCCACCGCCTGCGCCTGAAGCCCCAGCCGTTCGAAGATTCGTACATAGGCGTCATACATGGACTGGTAGCTTTGTGACATCCCGTCACTGTCGCGGTCAAAGGAGTAGGCATCCTTCATGATGAATTCGCGCGAGCGCATGACCCCAAAGCGCGGTCGAATCTCATCGCGGAATTTGGTCTGGATCTGATACAGGTTGACCGGCAATTGGCGGTAACTGCGGATCTCTGAACGGGCGAGGGTCGTAATGACTTCCTCATGGGTGGGTCCAAAACAGAAATCCCGCTCGTGGCGGTCCTTGAATCGGAGCAACTCCGGTCCATAGTCATCCCATCGGCCGGAATGCTGCCAGAGCTCAGCCGGTTGGACTGCCGGCAGCAGCACTTCCTGGGCCCCGGCGCGATCCATCTCTTCCCGAACGACCTGACTGACCTTGGAGAGCACCCGGTGGCCCAGCGGAAGCCAGTTATAGACACCCGCTGCGACCTGGCGGATCAGGCCGGCCCGCAGCATGAGTTGGTGACTCACGATCTCTGCATCAGCAGGGACTTCTTTTAAAGTGGCAAGAAAAAATTGGGAGGTACGCATAAGCCCTGTCAGTTTTTGGTCCGGATGACGAAGTGTATGCCTTTTCCGGAAAAGACGGGAGGGCCGGATTTCGTTTCGGCTGCGCGGCGTCGCAGCAGTTATGGGGCTTCCGCGGTGGGAGACTCCGAGAGCGAGCCCAGTTGCGCCGCCTCACTGACGGCGACCGACAGCATTGCAAAATCCGGACTGTTTGATTTTTGCAGATCATCAATCATCTGGGCGAGGCGACTGGTTTCCGCTTGGTGTTGCTGGACCCATTGGCGGACAGCGGCTTTGCCGCGCCCGGTCTGGTTATCCAATATGAGTGCACTGATCGTGCGTTGCGTCAGATGAAGATCGGACCGCAACGTCGTACGGGCCAGGGCGTGCCAATGGTTATCTGCGGAAAGGTCGCGAATCCGGTCTGACAGCCAATGCAGGCCGAGCCGGTCTCCGATATC
>JAERSQ010000266.1 GCA_016845525.1 Pseudomonadota bacterium | reverse complement strand
GATCCTGCACCGCCGGCGCCATGCGTGAATCATCCAGATCCACCATATGCGGGCCCGCCTCTGTCCACAGAATGTTGCCGCGATGGCAGTCGCCGTGGGTGCGGATCAATTTGAGATCAGGGCAGCGCTCATAGCACCAGGCCACCCTCTGAATCAGGTCCTGAGTCAGCGACTCATAGGCGGGAATCAGTTCGGATGGAATGAAATCATGCTCAAGCAGAAAGCGGGCACAGTCGCTGCCAAAAGTGGTGACATTGAGAGTCGGCCGGTGCTGATAGCGTTCTTTTTTGCCGATGGCGTGCAAACGTCCGATGAAGCGGCCTAACTGACGAAGCTGCTCGGCATCTTCAAAATCAGGAGATCGTCCCCCGCGTCGCTCAAAGAGGGCAAAGCGGTATGGCTCAAAAACGCGCAGCGTGCTGCCGTTGCTATCAGTAAGAGGCGGCACCAGATCGATGTCTTGAGCGGCAAGGTCCAGGGCAAAGGCGTGTTCCTCCAAGATGGCGGCATCACTCCAACGGCCCGGGCGGTAAAACTTGGCGATGAGCATGCCGCCATCCTCGATACCTAACTGATAGACGCGATTCTCAAAACTATTCATCTCGAGCAAGCGCCCGTCACACTGAAATCCCTGGCTGTCGACGGCACAGAGCACCGCTTCAGGTCCCAGTCCTTCATACGTGGTCATTGCGGTATCGGTGTCTGGCATGGCATTCAATCTGTAAGCATTTGAGGCAGGGCAGGCTTCATGCGCAGGGCAACCACAATCAGCACGGCTCCGAGTGCAATGAATATGCCAAAGAGGCTGCAGACCTGATAGATGCCAAGCCCGGCGTCCATCAGCATCCCCATGACCACCGGACCCACCGCTGAGGCGAAAACCATCAGGGCCAGATAGAGGCTCTTGATGGCACCAAGGTGTTGCGGCCCATAGAGCTCTGCCCACAGGGCCGAGGCTGAGGTGTGGATGAGCCCTGTGTGCAGGCCCATCATGATCATATAGGGAATCACCCAGACCGCCTGATCAGCGACCGCGAGCATGAAACACGCCCCGATCAGCGGAATCAACATAATCTGAATCACGCGCTGGGCCCGGAAGCGATCAATCAGCGGTCCGGCAAGGAGGACCGTAATGATTCCTGCCAGGGCATAAAAGATATAAGTCCCGGTGATCCATTCACCAGACCAACCCTTGGCGTCGGCGACATTTAGATGATGGAAAAAGAAAGCGGTCACGATCATGGGCGAGGACAGTATGCCGGGAGCCATGACGTAGAACCTGATGTCGTGGAGCACCTGCCCCCTGGTCCAGGAAACGGAATTTGAGGCCGCAGAGGCCTCCCGGGAAGATAGCTGACTGAGATAGCGGCGATGAAAGCGGTGATGGTTACTGAGCAGCCAGAGCGTCGCGGGGATCAAGGTGACTCCAACCACAATGGCGGCGCTGGCGTATGTCCAGCGCCAGCCTATGACGGTGATGAGGACCACCGCCAGAAAGGGCAGTACCGCCTCACCAACGCCGTATCCCAATGAGGCAACCGCAATGGCGCGGCCGCGCTCCCGATCGAAATATCGCGCCATGCTCGTAATCGAAACATGCGATGCCAACCCCTGTCCGGACTGCCGCAAAAGAAAGATTGCGATCACGAGCATGACCGGACCTGATGCTAAAGAAATACAGGCGCAGGCCGCCAGCAGGGTGAACCCGACCGCGAGCGAGTAGCCCGAGAGCGAGAATCGATCAATCAGGGCTCCCGTGAAAGGCATCAAGAGCGCACTTGCCAGTGTGCCGGCAAGATAAATGCTGCCCCAGAGCGTATGGCTCAGGCCAAACTCGGCCTGAATCTGCGGCCCGAAGACTCCGATGAAATAAGTCTGGCCAAAACTTGAGTAGAACGTCATCAGAAAACTGAAGACCACCAAACGGCTGTTGATGATGAAGAGTTGTCGATAAGCGGCGAGAGACTTTTTCACAAGTGATCAGGCTCTGGGTACTCAAGACCGGCTGAAGTGGGTTTGGCAGAAGGTGACCTGACTGTCGGTCAGGCACCCGATTCGGGGAAGCGGACGATATCACAGCAGCTTAAGCCCGATACCGCTTTTCTTTGCAGCAAGGCCTTGGTCATCGGCCTCGCGCAACGCGTTGTCCTGTCAGTCTGGGGCGGCCTCGGTTTCCACTATCGCGACATTGTTATCCGAAGGGATAGGGAAATCCCTAGAATGCCGCCCGACGACGACAGGGCTTGATGTATCTGGTCACGACAGTGCTCTTGGGATTAATGGGGCTCTTTTTTGGTGATGACTCCCTCTCAGCCCTGGGGATCAACGGAATCGAATTTTTCACCCATCCCTGGCGCTTAGATGGCCTCGACGTCACGCTGCCTCTGTTGCTGATCACGCTCATCGGCACTTCGGGTTTTCTTTTACTGCACAGCGCCTATCGAATTGCAGATCCGGCAGTGATTTCGCCCTACGAATACAGCGGTTTGGCAGCGGTAATGATTCTTGCCTTTGCGGTCTGTAGAGACATTCCGTCTGCACTTGAGGCGACAGGCATGGTGCTCATTGTGGGTGCGGGTATCTATCTTTTCCATCGGGAACAGGTCCAGGGTCAGGATACGGCAGCCGAGGCGACGCTTCGCTGAATCGCCGCTGTCGGTATAATGCGCCGCCGCGCGCTATCCGACTCACTGATTCAGGATCCTCTGGGATGCACCCCTCTATAGAAAACTTGAGAAACGTGGCGATCATCGCCCACGTTGACCATGGCAAGACCACGCTGGTCGATCAACTGCTGCGCCAATCCGGCACGCTGGCTTCACATGGAGAGATGGGGGAGCGCATCATGGACTCCAATGATCTGGAGCGAGAGCGCGGCATCACGATCCTGTCGAAAAACACTTCCATCCGCTGGCGAGAATGGCGCATCAACATCGTTGACACCCCGGGCCACGCAGATTTTGGCGGAGAGGTGGAGCGGGTGCTGTCGATGGTGGATTCTGTGCTGCTGCTGGTCGATGCGGTCGAAGGACCCATGCCGCAGACCCGGTTTGTGACGCAAAAAGCCTTGAGTCATGGGCTCCGCCCGATTGTGGTGATCAACAAGGTCGACCGGCCCGGTGCACGCCCCGATTGGGCGCTGGACCAGACCTTTGATCTGTTTGACCGCCTGGGTGCATCGGAGGCGCAGCTCGACTTCCCCGTCATCTATGCTTCTGCCCTGCAGGGCTGGTCCGCAAGAGAACCAGCTGCAGGAGCAAATCAGGGCATGGAGGCGTTGTTTGATGCGATTGTGACTCACGCACCCGTTCCGCCGGTAGATCCGGACGGTCCTTTCCAGATGCAGATCAGCGCGCTGGATTATTCACCTTATGTCGGGGTCATTGGGATCGGCCGGATTCAGCGCGGCCAGGTTCGGCGCAACGACCCTGTGGCAATTGCTGAGCCGGATGGCAAGGTGCGCAAGGGGCGGATCCTGCAGATCCTGGGGTTTGACGGACTGGAGCGGGTAGAGACGGAAAGTGCTGTATCCGGGGATATCGTTGCGGTGACAGGGCTCGACGCGCTGGGGATATCCGATACGCTGTGTTATCCGGATTCCGTTGAGGCACTCCCTGTGCTGAGTGTGGATCAACCCACCTTGAGCATGACTTTTCAGGTGAACGATTCCCCTTTTGCAGGGCGCGAAGGCAAATTCGTCACCAGCCGCAATCTCAAAGAACGGCTCGAGCGCGAACTCATTCACAACGTGGCGCTCAGGGTCGAACCCATGGAGGATCCCGACAAGTTCCGGGTATCGGGCCGGGGAGAACTGCATCTGTCCATTCTTGTTGAGAACATGCGCCGCGAGGGATACGAACTGGCCATCTCCCGTCCCGAGGTGATCATGCGGGAGGAGGCGGGGGTGACGCATGAGCCTTTCGAGACACTGACCGTGGACGTGGAGGAGGCGTACCAGGGCCGCGTGATGGAGAACCTCGGAGAGCGCCGCGCCCAACTACGGGATATGTTGCCCGATGGCCGTGGCCGCGTGCGGCTGGACTATCTGATCACCAGTCGGGGTCTGATTGGGTTTCGCTCGGAATTTCTCACCATCAGTTCAGGAACCGGATTAATGTATCACGCATTTGATCATTATGGCCCTCGCCTGGAGGGTAATCTCGCTGAACGCAACAATGGTGTCATGGTATCCATGTCGGCGGGCAAGGCGCTGGCTTATGCCTTATTCAATCTGCAGGAGCGAGGACGGCTATTTATTGGCCATGGGGTTGAGGTTTACGAGGGCATGGTTATTGGCATTCATTCAAGATCCAACGACCTCGTGGTGAATCCCCTGAAGGCAAAGCAGTTGACCAATATCCGTGCCGCTGGCACTGACGAAAACCTGCTGCTGACGCCGCCGGTCTTGACCACGCTGGAATATGCGCTTGAGTTCATTAACGACGATGAGCTGGTGGAAGTGACGCCCGAATCCATCCGGATTCGAAAGAAATTCCTGCGTGAGCACGAGCGCAAACGCGCCAGCCGGGCTGCCTGATCTGGCACGACGCAGAGGCTAGGGGTCGATCTGCTGTCCTGCGAGGTAAAGCCAGGTCGGCACGACACTATCCGGATTGAGTGACACACTCTCAATCCCTTCGTCCATCAGCCAGCGGGCAAGATCGGGATGATCCGATGGTCCCTGCCCGCAGATGCCAACATATTTGCCAGCGCGCCGACAGGCGTCGATAGCCTGGTGCAGCAGGATCTTGACCGCATCGTTGCGTTCATCGAAAAGGTGGGCGATGTCACCGGAGTCGCGGTCAAGACCCAGCGTCAGCTGGGTCAGGTCATTGGAACCGATCGAGAAGCCATCGAAGTATTCCAAAAAAGCGTCCGCGAGCAGGGCGTTTGCGGGTATCTCGCACATCATGATGACTTTGAGGTTGTTGACCCCTCTCACCAGACCGTTGGCCGCCAGCAAGGCGATGACCGCCTCGGCTTCTGCCACAGTGCGGACAAACGGAACCATCAGCCAGATATTCGTGAGCCCCATATCGTCGCGAACATGCTTCAGTGCACGGCATTCAAGCTCGAAGCAGTCACGAAAACCTGAATCGATATAACGCGAGGCCCCGCGGAAACCGAGCATGGGATTATCCTCCCGGGGCTCGAACTTGCGTCCTCCGATCATGTTTGCGTATTCGTTGGATTTGAAATCAGACAGGCGCACGATGACAGGTTTGGGGTGAAAGGCGGCTCCAATATGGGAGACGCCTTCGGCGAGTTTCTTGACGTAGAAATCAATGGGGCTGTCATAGCCCGCAATCGCCTGGTCGACCTTCTCCCGGGTATCTGATTCCAGCCGTTCATAGTTGAGAAGCGCCTTCGGATGAACGCCGATTGTGTTGTTGATGATGAATTCCAGCCGCGCAAGACCGACACCTGCGTTGGGCAGACTCTGAAAATCAAAAGCCCGTTCCGGATTGCCGATGTTCATGCTGATCTTGAACGGCAGTTCGGGCATATCTGCAAGATCGATCCGCTCCACTTTAAAATCAATCTCACCCTCGTAGACCCGACCCGTGTCTCCCTCGGCACACGAGACGGTAACCGAAAGGCCCTCGGTCAGTGATGAGGTGGCTTTGCCGCAGCCGACCACCGCCGGTATGCCGAGTTCACGGGCGATAATGGCAGCGTGACAGGTTCGCCCGCCCCGGTTTGTGACAATCGCCCCCGCCCGCTTCATGACGGGCTCCCAATCGGGGTCTGTCATGTCGGTGACCAGGATATCCCCGGGAGCCACCTTATCGAGATCCTTCACGGAGGGAACCACACGAACGGCGCCGGATCCGATGCGGCTGCCGATACTGCGGCCTTCGCAGAGTACCGGCCCCGTCCCGTTCAGCCGGTAGCGCTCCAGAACCTGTTTTTTGACCCGGCTCTGAACGGTCTCCGGACGTGCCTGCAGGATAAAAAGCTCGCCGGACTCACCGTCAAGCCCCCACTCGATGTCCATCGGCTTGCCGTAGTGCGTTTCAATCGTGACGGCCATGCCGGCCAATGCTTCTACCTGTTCGTCGGTAAGGGAAAAGCGGTTCCGTTCCTCGGTTGATGTGTCCACCGTCTTGACCGGAGAGGGATCTCCGGATTCGGCATAGACCATTTTGATCAACTTGCTGCCCAGATGTCTTCGGGTGATGGCCGGGTGACCGTTTTTCAACGTGGGTTTATGAACGTAGAACTCATCGGGATTGACGGCCCCCTGTACAACACATTCGCCCAACCCGACGCTTGCCGTAATGAAGACCGCATCCGCAAAACCGGATTCAGTATCCAGGGTAAAGGCGACGCCGCTTGCCCCGATATCGCTTCGCACCATGCGTTGGATGCCCGCGGAGATGGCAACCTGGGCATGATCAAACCCCTGGTGCACGCGATAGGCAATGGCCCGGTCATTAAAAAGTGATGCAAAAACCTCATGCACCGCGGTAAGCACGTTATTGATTCCGCGGACATTCAGAAAGCTTTCCTGCTGTCCCGCGAAGGAAGCCTCGGGCAAATCCTCGGCAGTGGCTGAGGATCGGACCGCCACGGCAGTACGATTCCCGAATTCGCTGTAGTGTTGGGTTATCTCCTCAGACAGCGTCTTTGGCAGAGGCGTTTCGATAATCCAACGCCGGATCTGATCCCCTGTTCGGGTCAGTTGCTCAATGTCGTCAACATCAAGCGGGGCCAGTGCCCGGTCGATGCGGCCTTTGAGACCGTCCTGCTCCAGAAACAACCGGAAAGCATCGGCAGTGGTCGCAAAACCTTCCGGCACACAGATGCCGGCATGGTTCAGCTGGCTGATCATCTCGCCGAGCGAGGCGTTCTTGCCCCCCACTGTCGGCACCGCATTCATGCCGAGTGCCGTAAAGGTGATGACGTATTCAGAGGTCATGATGGTCTGATAGCTCCCGTGGATGTGCTATACATTCGGCCCTTAGATATCTCCCTGATACCGGAAGAGAGGTGCCGATGAGTCTTGAGAAACGTTCCGTCTTTGTGGTTTCCGACCGCACCGGCCTGACTGCGGAAGAGCTCGCAAGAAGTCTGTTGACGCAGTTTCCACAGGTGCATTTTCTGACCACGGTGCTCCCTTTCGTTGACTCAGATGATAAATTGAAAGACGCTCTGCGCCAAATAAATGAAAGCGGCCGACAGGATGGGTCACGGCCCATCGTGTTCGTCACCTTTGTTAACGCGGATTATCGCAAGCAGATCGATGAGGCCAACGCTCTGGTTGTGGATGTTTTCAGTTCATTCATGGGGCTGCTGTCGCGCGAACTCAATGCCCTTCCGAGTTGGCAGGCGGGCCATAGTCACGGCGTCACCGATCAACTGCGCTATAACTCGCGGATAGACGCGGTGCATTTCGCGATGGATTGTGATGACGGAGTCAATCCGGATGCCTACGATCAGGCTGATCTGATCCTAGTGGGGGTGTCGCGTAGTGGGAAAACACCCACCTGTGTTTATCTTGCAATGCATTTCGGACTGTACTGTGCAAACTATCCTCTGACGGATGATGACTTTCTCGATGACGGACTGCCTCCCGTGCTGATCCCCTACCGGGATCGTCTTTTCGGGTTGACGATAGATCCGCAACGGCTGCATGAAATTCGCGAAAAGCGCCGACCCGATAGCCCCTATGCCAAGTTAGCCCAGTGCCAGCTTGAAGTGCGCCGCGCCGAGGGTATGTACCGACACCACAGCATTGCGCTGTCTGATACCTCTGGTATCTCGGTTGAGGAAATTGCGGCGACGGTGCTGCAGCGAAGCGGCATCCGCCGCGAGCTGCTCGGTTGAATCTCATCAGGGTGATCCGGTGAGCCGTCCGACCGTGGGTTTCGTCAGTCTGGGTTGCGCCAAGGCAACCGTGGATTCAGAGCGGATCCTGACCCAACTCAGGGCCGAAGGTTATGGGTTTTCCCAAACCTATACCGATGCAGACGTCGTGGTCGTCAATACCTGCGGGTTTATTGATGCGGCAGTCGAGGAATCTCTTGCGACCATTGACGAGGCGTTGAGTGCAAACGGCCAGGTGATCGTAACCGGGTGTCTCGGCACGCGGGCTGAAATGTTGAAGGAGAAGTTCCCGGAACTGCTGGCAGTGACTGGGCCCGAGGCTACCGCAGAGGTGCTCTCTGCTGTGCACCAGAAGGTGCCGCCGGTGCAGGAGCCGCTCTATCACCTGCTGCCCCCGGGCGGTATCAAGCTGACGCCCCGGCACTATGCCTACCTCAAGATCTCCGAGGGGTGTAATCACAAATGCAGCTTCTGCATTATCCCGACAATGCGCGGCCGTCTCGCCAGCCGCAGGCCAGCAGACGTGTTGGCAGAAGCGGGGCAACTGGTCGAGGCGGGAGTCAGTGAACTGCTGGTGGTCTCCCAGGATACAAGCGCCTATGGTATAGACCTCAAGAAGCAGGCCGACCTCATGACGGGCGACAGCCTGCGTCCGGAAATCTTTAGTCTCGCCAGAGCGCTCGGTGAATTGGGTGTGTGGGTGCGCCTGCACTACGTGTATCCCTATCCGCACGTGGATGAACTGGTTTCCCTGATGACCGAAGGCCTGTTGTTGCCTTATCTCGATGTACCGTTTCAGCACGCCAGCCCTCGTATCCTCAAATTGATGAAGCGCCCGGCAAACACCGAGGACAATCTTTCCCGTATTCAGTCCTGGCGGGATCGATGCCCGGAACTCGCCGTGCGCAGCACGTTCATTGTGGGTTTCCCGGGAGAGACGCATGAAGATTTTTCCCAACTGCTCGAATTCCTGCGTGAGGCACAACTGGATCGGGTCGGATGTTTCGTCTATTCCCCGGTTTCCGGGGCGCGGGCAAACCAACTGCCTGATCCGGTGGATCCTGAACTGGCCGGGGAGCGCCTTCAGGCACTGATGGAGGTACAGGCAGAAGTCTCGAAAGACCGACTCGGCAGTCGGGTCGGTTCACAGGTTGAGGTGGTGATCGATGAGGTGGAGGCCGACACTGCCATAGCGCGAAGTTATGCAGAGTCCCCTGAAGTCGACGGCACCATTCGGGTTGCCGGAGCTGCGGATTTATCGCCCGGTCAGCGCCTTGGCGTCAGAATCACGGACTTTGACGAGCACGATCTTCTGGCTGAAGCATTGCCTTAAAGAGGCACGTCGATTAACCGGTCTATTTAGGGCCTGTTGGGCCGAAATAGACAATATGTAAAGATGCCGTAGTATTTGGCGAACATCGTAAAAAAGACAGATAGATGCAGGAATTATCGAGTTCATTTGCCATAGCCTTGTCTTTGATCAGCACGCTGGACGCAGATCTTTTTGAGATTGTTGGGCTCTCTCTTCGGGTGAGCCTGTCCGCGGTGGGGCTGTCCCTGCTGATCGGCCTGCCGGTCGGGGCGGCGATTGCGATTGGCCGGTTTCCGGGGCGGTTCAGCCTGATCGTGATCAGCAACTCGCTTATGGGAATGCCGCCCGTCGTGGTTGGATTACTCGTCTATCTCGCGCTTTCCAGGGCGGGCCCGTTTGGCGTCCTGGGTCTGCTGTATACGCCGACCGCCATGGTGATTGCGCAAACCCTGCTCATTACGCCGATCATCATTGCGCTCGCCCGACAGACCATCGAAGACCTCAATTCAGAGTACGCTGAATATTTTGCGTCACTGGCGATCGGTTCCGGCCATCGGGTCGTGACATTGCTCTGGGAAGGCCGGTATAGTCTCTTGACAGTGGGTCTCGCCGGCTTTGGCCGGGCCATTTCGGAAGTCGGTGCCGTGATGATTGTCGGGGGAAATATCGATCATTTGACCCGCGTAATGACGACGGCGATTGCACTCGAAACCTCCAAAGGTGATCTGGAACTTGCGATGGCGCTTGGGATTATCCTGATGCTGCTGGCCCTGGCGGTTAATGTGTTGTTGTTTTTCATCCGCCCCACGGAGCGTTTTGGAAAAAAGAGTGCCCCGGCAAGCTACTGATCTCAACATTGCAAATTTCGGCTAACCCAATTCTGTGCAGTGACGCACTGCGGTCTTCCTCATGATGTCCTCGGTCAGGAGACTGCCGCGCATCCTGCGGCTTTTCGCCGCTGTGCTTTTTTGCGGTATCTCGGCTGGCGTCCCTGCTGAACGGGCTTCGATTGTCATCCAGTCGACGACCTCGACGGCCAATTCCGGTCTCTATGATTACCTGCTCCCTCTCTTTGAGGAGTCGCATGACATCAAGGTGAATGTGGTGGCGGTCGGAACCGGCCAGGCTATCCGCAACGCCATGCGGGGAGATGGGGACGTTCTGCTGGTTCACGCCGAGTCGGATGAAAAACAGTTTGTCGCCGACGGTTGGGGTGTTGAGCGTTTTGATCTCATGTTCAATGACTTTGTTCTGGTGGGGCCGGCAGCCGATCCGGCAGGATTGCAGCGGGCGGACAGTGTGAGTGAGGCGCTTAAACGCATCAGCTTCTCCGGGGTGTTCTTTGCTTCGCGGGGCGACGATTCGGGAACACACAAGAAAGAACTGGCGCTATGGCGCTCAGCCGGTATCGACCCATCGGGTGCCAGCGGGGATTGGTATCGCGAGACCGGCTCCGGCATGGGCGCAACGTTAAACGTCGCCGTGGGAATGAACGCGTATTGCCTGACTGACCGCGCCACCTGGATCAGTTTCGCGAACAAGCAGGGTCTCAAGGTGCTATACGAAGATGATCCGCCGCTGTTCAACCAATACGGTATCACCCTTGTCGACCCCCAAAAGCATCCGCACGTCAACGTAAAGGCAGGGCAGGCGTTTGTCGATTGGATGACGGGCGAAGCGGGCCAGACGGCCATCGCCGGCTTCAGGCGTTCGGGGGAGCAACTGTTCTTTCCGAATGCGTCACCTTAAGCGGACAGATCGGCGCCAGAGCAGATAAGTTCTCTATTGCAATGCCCCAACGGCCGTTAGAATGAACCCATGAATCTTTTCGGAGCGGCAGTAAGGTGAACCGAAGCAAATGGAGTACCCGGTACCGCATTCACCGCATCCGGCGGCGACGCGCGCACGATTTTGACCGCTATAACCCGCAGATGCCGTTGCCGTTTTCGCAGTCTTTCCGGCCGAGCAGCACTGACGTTGATTTGCGAAAACGCGAGGAGTATTAAGCCGCACCCGGGTAACCCGTTGTATCCTGCAGACGTCGCGTTCAGAAGCCTCAACCGGGGCACGGGCCCAGCAGGACGTTATAATCCGCCGTCTTTTTCGCCCCAGCAGCCACGGTTCTATGTCAGATCATCTGGACGAGGTACAGCGACGACGTACCTTTGCCATCATCTCTCACCCAGACGCGGGTAAGACAACCCTCACTGAGAAATTCCTCCATTACGGCGGCGCCATTCAGGAGGCGGGAACCGTGCGCGCCCGCAAGACGGGCCGGTACGCCACTTCTGACTGGATGAAACTCGAAAAAGAGCGGGGCATCTCTGTCACCTCGTCGGTCATGCAGTTCGAGTACCGCCAGTTCATTGTGAATCTGCTGGATACGCCGGGCCATGCTGATTTTTCCGAGGACACGTACCGCACGTTGACCGCGGTGGACTCGGCGCTGATGGTGATTGATGCGGCGAAAGGCGTTGAAGAGCGCACGATCAAATTGATGGATGTTTGTCGCCTGCGCGATACGCCCATCATGACCTTTGTCAACAAGATGGATCGCGAAGGACGCGATCCTGTGGAACTGCTCGACGAGATTGAGTCCATCCTCAAAATCAGTTGCGCGCCTGTGACCTGGCCGTTGGGGTCTGGCCGTCATTTTTGCGGGGTCTATCGGCTTCTCGATGACAGTATTTCCCTGTTTGACCGCAGTGGAGCGGGGGGCAGCGCAGCCCGGGTGATTCAGGGACTGGATAACCCTGAACTCGATGCGATAGCGGGAGACGATGCACGCACCCTTCGCGAAGAGATCGAACTGCTGCAGGGTGCATCACACGCGTTTGATCGTGGCGCCTATCTTGCCGGAGAGTTGACGCCTGTTTTCTTTGGGTCAGCCCTGAACCATGAAGGGACGGATGAACTGATTGATGCCTTCGTGGATTACGCGCCAGCACCATTGCCCAGAACGTCGAAGACGCGAACCGTTGATGCGAGTGAGTCGCCGTTTTCCGGGTTCGTCTTCAAGATTCAGGCAAATATGGATCCGGCTCACCATGATCGGGTCGCCTTTTTGCGGATCACTTCGGGTTCATTTAGCAAGGGTCTGAAGGTGCGACACGTCCGTGCGGAGCGTGACATGCAGTTACACAATGCCATCACTTTTATGGCTGCCCGGCGCGAGTCCGCCAGCGGCGCAGTGGCAGGAGACATTATCGGGCTGCACAATCATGGCACGATCCAGATCGGTGATACCTTCACCGTGGGGGAGGATCTCAAGTTTCTGGGTATCCCCAGTTTTGCTCCCGAGCTGTTTCGACGGGTTCGCCTCACTGATCCCCTGCGGGCCAAAGCGCTGAACAAGGGGCTGGATCAGCTGAGCGAAGAAGGTGCGACACAGGTATTTCGGCCCATGCTCAGCAACGATCTGGTGCTAGGCGCGGTAGGCATTCTGCAGTTCGATGTGGTGGCGCACCGGCTTAAGCACGAATACGGTGTGGAGTGCAGTTTCGAAGCGGTTCCCGTGGCGACCGTGCGCTGGCTCGACAGTGAAGACACTGCAAGATTAGAGGAAATGAAGAAAAAAGCAGCCCAGAACCTTGCTCTTGATGCTTCGGGGGCGCTTACCTACCTGGCACCCAACCTTGCCAATCTGCGCCTTGCGCAGGAACGGTGGCCTGAGGTGGTGTTTCACACCACTCGTGAGTTGTAGCGCAAATCCTGAGGATTTTGGAAGGTTTACCGCAGGTGGGACAAATCTTAGAATCCCGCCACGGATTTTTAACGATGTATCCAGTAACGTCCTGTCGTTAACTTTCACAAAGACGGGATCAGGACATTCTGGAAGTTAAGTAAGGAGCAAGAAGATGAAAAGATATGTTGCTTTGGCGAGCCTCGCGCTGATGGGTTTCGGTTCACCGGCGGCTCAGGCGGACGGTGCAGCGGTGTACAACAGTGGCTGCATGGCCTGTCATAACTCCGGTGTTGCGGGTTCTCCCAAAATTGGTGAAAAGGACGCGTGGACAGATCGCATTGCTCAGGGCATGGACCTGCTTTATGAGCATGCCATTGTGGGATTCCAGGGCGAGACCGGTTACATGCCGCCCAAAGGGGGATTCGCCCACCTGAGTGACGACGATGTCAAACTTGCCGTGGACTATATGGTCGAGCAGTCGCAATAACCAAGGTCTGGATGCGCCGCTCCGACAGGTCGGAGCGGGCCAGCATAAAAAAGCCGGGCCTTAAGCCCGGCTTTTTGCTTTTGGGCATGCCTCTAAACTGTCATCGACGGATTACAGCGCTTCGGTTTCAAAAAATTCCTTAAGCGCCCGATAGAGAAGGGTGGGATCATGCCATCCGGTGGTTTCACGAATCGAATGCATGCCGAGTTGCGGGGCACCCACGTCGACCGTATCCACGCCGAGCACGGTTGAGGTAATCGGTCCGATAGTGCTGCCGCAGGCCATATCACTGCGCATCGCAATTGACTGCACCGGAACGTCGGCGCGGGCACACAACCCCCTGAAGACGGAAGCTGTCTCACTGTTGGTGGCATAGCGCTGATTGGCGTTGAACTTGATGACCGGTCCGCCGTTAAGGCGCGGCTGATGCTGTGGATCGTGTTTGGTCTCGTAGTTGGGGTGCAGCGCGTGCGCATTATCTGCTGAGATCAGAAGCGAGCGGGCCAGTACCCGTGCCATGGTTTCGCCGTCGCCGCAAAGCCGCTCCAGCACGGTGTGCAGGAAGGGTCCTTGTGCCCCGGCTGCAGATGCACTGCCGACCTCTTCATGATCATTGCATACCAGCAAAACGGCCTGCTCTCCCTGGGCATCCAGCAGGCTGCGCAGGCCGGTGTAGCAGCTCAGCAGATTATCCAGACGCGCGCTGGCGAGAAAGTCGCCCCGCAGTCCCACCTGCTGCGCACCCTGGGTGTCATAGCAGCTCAGCTCATAGTCTGTGACCGCCTGGACGTTGGCCCCGGGGTGCTCTTGATGAATCTGGCTGAGGAGTAATTCGCGAAACCCGGCTTCAGTTTGATCCGTCAGGTCACACAGCATCGGAACCAGTTCCTGCTGTGGATTGATCGTGCGGTTTTTGTGTATATCCCGATTCAGGTGGATCGCGAGGCTGGGGATGGTGACAACGGGTTTCTTGAAGTCAATCAGCAGCGAGAGGCGCTGACCTGTGGTGTCAGAGCAGGTCACGCGTCCTGCGATCGAAAGATCCCGATCAAACCAGGGAGCGAGCAGTACACCGCCGTAGATCTCGACACCGAGCTGATGAAAACCGGACCGTCTTACATCAGGGGTTGGTTTGATGCGAAGACAGGGGCTGTCGGTATGGGCTCCGATCATGCGCACACCGGATTCACTAAGGGGCGCACTTCCCATCCGAAATGCGATGAGAGATGAGCCATTTCGAATGACCAGCGCTTTGTCGCGGTCACCGATTGACCACGGCGCGCCGGGATCAAGATCGTTAAACCCTTGCTCCTGTAGAGCGCGCTGCATGGCGGTGACGGCGTGGAAAGGACTGGGCGATTCGTCCAGAAACGCCATCAGCCCGGGATTAAATGAGTCCGGTTTCAAGTTCTTTCTCCTCTACGATCCGGTTTTTGCGCAAGGGACAACGTGGGCCGAGTCACTTTGCCTGTTCGTGGCTGCGCCCTCGGGAAGCCAGCGGTGATCGGTTGTCTGCGCCTCCAGTGCGGCGAAGTCAAAAAGAGAGCGATCTGCAAGTTGGCTCGGTGCCACGTGGGCGAGGCTTCGGAAGATGCTGGCGATACGTCCTGGATGCGCTTTTTCCCAATCACCCAGCATTGCCTTGATCGCCTGGCGCTGCAGGTGGTCCTGTGAGCCGCAGAGATTGCAGGGGATCACCGGGTATTCTCGAATCTGTGCGTAGCGTGCAAGATCTGCCTCGCGGCAATAGGCCATGGGCCGAATGACGATATTGTGCCCGTCGTCGCTGCGCAATTTGGGGGGCATCGATTTCAACTGGCCACCATGGAACATGTTGAGGAACAAGGTCTCGATCATGTCGTCGCTATGGTGGCCAAGCGCAATCCGGCTCATGCCGTTTTCTCGCGCATAGCGATACAGGATGCCCCGTCTCAGCCGTGAACACAGCCCGCACATGGTTTTCCCTTCGGGAATGACCCGTTTGACGATGCTGTAGGTGTCTTCATCAATAATGTCGAAAGGCACCTCGCGGGCGGCCAGGTATGACCTTAAGGTTTCGACTGGAAACCCGGGCTGGTTCTGATCGAGGTGTACCGCGCGCAGGGAAAAGGAGACCGGGGCGCGATGGCGCAATTGCTCCAGCACGTCCAGCATCACAAAAGAATCTTTGCCGCCGGAGACGCAAACCATGACGCTGTCTCCCTCGCCAATCATCTGGAAATCCTGAATGGCGCGCCCGACCTCACGGCGAAGCCGCTTGCTGAGCTTCTTTTCGTCAACAGATGAGGTCATGGTATTCAAGTGACTGTCGGGTGGTTATCTTGATCGAAAAATGGTGCTGGTGCCGTAGTGGCCAAGTCAGGGTCCTGCGCCGCGCGAGCTCCGATTTTCTGGCGAACCTGACACGCATTGCCGTATGCTATGCCCATCATGACTCGAAAGCGCCTTATTTTATCGGCAGTTGGGCTATTGGTGGCGCTGCTGGCCCTGCCGGTACTGTTCTTGCAGTATTTCAATTGGAACGATCATCGCGATCGAGTTGCGGGTTGGGTGGGTACTGCTATCGAGCGTGAAGTGCTGATCAGCGACCGGCTCGATTTTCAGCTTTGGCCGACGACGAAACTGTCCGTCTCGGGGTTGCAGATCTCAAGCCCTGAAGGCGTGTCGGATCTGCCCTTGCTGAATCTTCAAAGCGGCGAAGCGGAGTTCGCAATCTGGCCTCTGCTGTCCGGCATTCTGGTCATCGACAGGCTAGAACTGGATTCGCCCGCCCTAAATCTGGTTTCCAGCCTGGAGGAGGGGACAACGAACTGGCGTTTTCGTCTGGATGAGACTGCTGACGGTCAGTCGTTCGCCGGGCCTCCTTTGGTTGTTCGCGAGCTGCAGGTGCGCCAGGCACAAATCCAGTACTCAGATCCTGATCCACAGCTTGATCAGGATCTTCAGTTGGCTCAGTTGGAATGGGTGTTACCCGAAGATGTCCGTGACAGCACGGTCACCGCAACCGGGACGTTAAACGGCAGCGCCCTTGAGGTGAGAGGCTCGCTGACGCTGGTGGGAGAGGATGACCTTGAGGCTGCATTGCATCTCGTGCTGGGCAAGATTTCAGGAAGACTCGGCGGGACCGTCACCGAGGTGATGCAGGGCGGCGATATCGAGTTTGATCTTGCACTCGAGACAAGTGATTTGACCCAGTCAGTTGCCATGTTTGTGCCCGGGCTCACTGAACAGGAGAAAGGTCTTTTTAGCGGTACCGCCCGAGTGAGCGCCGCAATGCGCGGACGACCGGGCAGGGATTTACGTCTTGAAGACATCGACGTGACTACGCGCTCGTCGATATTGCGCCTCACGGCCTCCGGAGGGGTGAGTTTGGTACGGCCGCATCGGCGTGGTCCGGCACCTTCGACCCAATTCCAGGTCCTTGCCGAGACCGAGTCGCTCGGTGATCTCGTGGGTCTTTATGACGCCAAGGTGCCGTTCAAGGCAAGTGCCCAGGCACGCGGTGTCCTCACGGGATCTCTTGGCAACTTCCGAATCGATGATATTGCGATCACCGCGGCAGGAGAGCATGGCAGCCTGTCTGCGCAGGGTGTTATGGAAAGGCTCGGGGGGGCTTCAGCGCCCTGGCTCGAATTTACTGCCAAGGCGCAAACCCAAGTGCTTGGCACACTGATGCGGTCTTATGGGGTGGAGTTTCCTTATGCAGGATCGGCCAGCGCGATGGGTAAGATCAGCGGTCAGCCGGGCGATGTCCATCTGCGTGAGTTGGATGTGGAGCTCATTTCAGAGACAACGACGGTTACGGCGAGCGGCAGCATAGGACCACTCGGAGAAGGCGCGAACTTTGATCTGCCGTTCAAGATTGATACCCGGGATCTTGCCCTCGCTGCTAAACCTTTCGGCGTTGCTCTCCCGGGAAAGATTAACGGTCAAATGACGGCCCGGTTTGCCGGGAAGAAAAAGGCGTTCCGCGTCAATGACATCGAGCTCAGCATCACTTCTGATCTCCTTAATCTCACCGCCGGCGGAATGATGGGCCCACTAGGCAAGTCAGCCGCTTTCAACATGCCGGTCACCGCGCAGTCAGATGATCTGGCCGCGGCGATGGAAATGTTCGGCCATGAGTCACCTGTCGGCGGAAAAGTGCGCCTCTCGACAGTGCTGACCGGGCGTCTCGATGCCGTTGACCTCAAACAGGTGTCTGTGCAGCTTGACAATGACTTGGGCCGATTCAGAGCAGACGGCAGCGTGAGTGCTTTGGGTGCCGACACCGAATTTGAACTGGATCTCCATGCCGTGGTTCCCGATATTGCCCAGTTGGAATCCCTGGTGAAGCTGCCGCTGGATCACTATCCCAATCTCGGCGTGTCGGGTTCAGCCAAACTGCTCCGCAACAACGGCCAACTGCGCTTGTCGCGTGTAGACGGCCAGATTACCGGCAAGGGTATTCGGTTCGGGCGCTTTTCGGGCCAGATTCCGGATCTGACTTATCCGGCGGGCGGATCAGTCAACGTCGATCTCGCGATCGATGATCTGGGAGCATTGACCCAGCCGCTGGGGCTGAAAGTCGGTCAAACCGTCCCTGTGAGATTGTCAGGGAATATCGTTGGGAGTGCTCAGCACGGTTCACCGATGGTCGTGATCTTCGAGGGTATCAGTGATGATGCCGAGTTGGACATCAATGCCAAGATGAATCCTTTCGGCAGGAAAATGACTTTTGAACTTGATGCGCGGTTTGAGACCGAGGAGGTCTCTAGATTCAATGAAATCTTCGGCGCCACTATTCCGCTGGATGGGCCGCTTTCACTCGGGATGGTGTTACGACGAGACCCATCCCAGGATGCGAAAACGGCCAGCGGTCGTGTCCACGTTTCGGCCAGTGGATTCAGCGCGGAGGCTGAGGGCGATTTTTCATGGCCGCTTCGAGCCGGTAACGAACTGACTTTGACGTTCGAGACACCCTCACTCGCGAACCTCTCCCGATGGCTGCCGGGTGACTACCTTGATCCGGGCGCTTTACGCTTTGAAAGCCATTTTGAGATTGACAGCCAGAATACGCCCTTGGGTGATTTTGTGATGACTCTCGGCAATAACGACCTTTCTGGCGACGCCCACCTTCAGGGTATCGATTTATCCAGGTTTCCGGATCTGTCAGTAAATCCAGGCGAAAAAATTCGTATCACCGGAGCGCTGGAATCCTCTCGTCTGAATGCGATTGAGATTTTTCCTCCGCGAAAACGAATACGAGAAGATCCACAACCGCGCGACGGCGTATTCGGCAATGATCCTCTTGAGGTGGCGTGGCTTGATCACTTTAATCTGGATGTTCAGCTCGACGCAGATGATCTCGTCACCCGGGGATTTGCGGCGCGCGGACTCAACAGCCAGATTCGGACTTCTGACGGAAAGCTCGAGATTAGCGCCAGGTCAGGGGAGTTTTCGGGTGGGACCTTCGACATGGATATCGGATTGGATACTCGCCAGTCGCCTTATGTTGCTGATTTTACTTTCGATATTGACGGTCTTATTCTGAATCGAATTCCGGCACTGAAAGATGTCCAGCTGCCTCTGGAGGGTGCACTCGACGTAGCGATTGATCTTTCCGGCGAGGGCACGTCGCCCAAGGAGATTGTGTCAACCTCGTCGGGATCTTTTCTCGCCCGGGGCGACCATACCTATATTCCAGCAAGCGGGTTTGATCTTCTGACCAATTCAATCCTGGTGCAGATCTTCAGCGCGATCAACCCAAAGAAGAAGTCAGAATTTCATCGCCTTGACTGCGGGGTGATCGGTTTCCGGATTGTCGATGGGATAGCAATGTCGAGTGATAGCATTGCGCTTCAGACGCAAGACGTCACTTACCTGATCCGGGGCGGCTTTAGTCTGAAGGATGAATCACTCGTGTTTCTGATCAATCCCAAAGCCCGCAAAGGATTCGGCGTATCTGCGGCAAATCTCACCAATTTTTACCGGATTGGCGGCAATCTCCTGAAACCGAAAATCGAGGCAGATCCGGGAGGGGTTCTCAAGACCGGGGTGACGTGGGGACTTGCAGCAGCTACTGCGGGACTGTCCATTTTGGCCCAGGGGCTTTTTGATAAGTTTACAGGCAGCCAGGATGTCTGCTCGCTTGCAGAAAGCAGTCAGGAGCAGCTCCTGGCAGCCAAGCCGAAAACCGTCCCTAAAGCCTGGAAACGCCTGCAGGCGACGCCAGATGCCAGTAATGGGGAAACGCGATGACGAACTACGGAATTTGTCCAGCGCGTCAAATGAAATATAGACCACGACAAAAAAGCAATTCGATAGAAAAATAATGCTGAGAGAACTTTCACAACTATTGGGGCCGCTGAGGCTGGCGCTGGCACTGGTACTGGGAATCCTTGCCGCGATGGCACCCTTCGCGCTGGCCCCCACCAGTTACGAGGGCTGGGCTTTTGTCACGACGGTGATTATTCCAGCCCTTGTACCGATCTTTTTTTTCGTCACGCTGCTTGATGTGCTGATGAGCGCTGTGTTCATGTCATCCAGCACCGGTGAACGCCGGGCAAAGCATCGCAAAGTGCTGATTACCCAATCTGTGCTGGTAGGTTTACTGACGATTGCCTGGTTGCCGCTGTTCTGGCAGGTATTGAATCCGGCATAAGCGCGAGGCGCGTATTATTCTGATGCGCAGCGGCTTTCAATATGTCTTGCGGTCATGAGATCCAGATGTCCGCCCCCGCCGTTTTTGAATAGAGTAATGTCTTGCGGACTTTGCCGGCCTTTTGCATCGGAGCACAAATCGTAGAGGTCACCCAGCACATCCTCTTCACAGATCACACCAGCCTCCATGGGAATAACGAGTTCACCGATTTCCCCTATGGTGGTTTTGCGTGAGTCAACGAAGATCTGCGCCCGTCGCATCGTTTCGTCATCTGCCTCCCGCATGTCCTTGCGAAATGCGCCGACAAGATCCAGGTGCACACCCGGTTTGAGCCATTCTCCCCGAATCAGCGGTTCAGACGTCATGGTCGCGCAGCAAACAAGATCGGCCCAGGCGACCGCCTCGGCAAGATCGTCTGCAGCCTCGACATGGCGTTCATTTTTCAGCGCGTCAATTAACGCGTCGCGCCGCCCGACCGAGCGGTTCCAGAGGCGAATCTCCTCGATTTGCGGATGGACGGTGCAGTGAGCTTCAATGAGATAAGGCGCCATAGCGCCGGCTCCCACCATCAGTAGCCGCCGGGAGTCGGGACGAGCAAGCAGTTTGGATCCCAGTGCCGAGTCTGCGGCCGTTTTGAGATAGGTGAGCGCGTTGCCGTCAATCGAGCGTACTGGCACGCCGTTGACGCCGTCAAAAAGAATATAAGCGGCATGAATGGCCGGAAGATCGTGCGATACATTGGCGGGAAAGATGCTGGCGATCTTGACACCCAGCGCTGCGCCGCCTTGCCAGGCGGCTCGGATCAGGCAGTAGTCCTTATCCATCTGGCCGGGTTGCTCCAACAGCATGTCCTGTAGATCAGCAGGGGACGCCAGATGCATCCGGGCAAGATCATCGACCAGGGGTCCGAAGCCCACGCGCTCGAAAATCTCCTGTGCGCCGAGGTGAAAGGAATTTGATTTCATGAATAAATGCTTTTGCCTGCAGGAGGGCTTTAGTTTAGCCTCTTGCCTGAAATACAGCGCGCGTAAAACCTTCAATCAGGGACAATACTCAAGATGAGCACGCAGGACCCGTCTGTGCACAATCTTGCCGGTCAGTGCGGACTGGCGTTGCTGTATCACGCCACATTTGCGTCGCCGCCTGCGCTGCTGGGCCAGGCGCTCCATAATGTGGCGCCGGAGACCCTTTTTCGCCAGTTGGAAGCGTTGGCGCGTTCCTATCGATTTGTTTCGGTCGATGAATACTGTCAAGCGCCAAGCCTCACAGGCCTTGCCACGGTCACCGTTGACGATGGCTACCAGTGCGTGCCTGAAGAAGCCCTCCGGGTTTTTGAGGCGCTGCAGATTCCCCTTGCGATTTTTCTCAACGGCTCGTTTATGGAAGGCAAGCTGTTCTGGCGTGATCAGGTGCGTGTCATTATGCAGCGCGGACGGGTTGCAGCGTTCGAAAGGCGTTTCGGTGAGGCCTTTCAGCGGGACCCGGGGCAGTCCTTTTATCGCTACACCAAAGATCCCAGAAACAGCAGTATCCGGGTACGCGAAATGCTGGATGCCTTTCTTGAAAAAGAAGCGCCGATCGATGGGTGTACCGAGTTCTATACCCAGAAAACCCAGAAACTCATAGCCCACCCCCTGGTCAGCTATGGCAGTCACTCAATGCATCACTACGTGCTGTCATCGCTTAGCGAGGATGAGCAATGGCGTGAGATCGACGGGAATCGACGTTTTTTGAAAACGCTGGGCGGCGTACAGCAAACCTCTGTTTTTTCGATTCCGTTTGGCGGAAACCAGGATTACAATGACGCGACCGTCAGGCTGGCCGCTGAAGCAGGACACAGTGCGATGCTGCTGAGCCGCGGGGTGGTGCAGGGTGGGACAGTTCACCGAGATGGCCGATTGCCGATGGTTGATCGGGTGATGCCAAGAGACATCAAAGTGGCTGATTTGCTTTTGGATCTGCAGACACGGTTCAATGCATCCGGGCATTAGGCTCGGGCACACGATCTGGGAGGAGTCGAGTGGCAAAGAAATCCAGTCGAATGGGGGGCCGGGCGGCGCGCCAGGCATTGCGGGCAGCGCCGATACCTGAAGATGAAAAACCGGTTCGGCCGGGTCTTCAAAGCGGGCGCTATCAGCCGTTGACCCAGGATGAGGTTGAGCGGATTCATGAGGCCGCGATCCAGACTCTTGAAACCATCGGATTTGCCAATGCGCTGCCATCAATCATTGAGCGGGTGACGGCTGCCGGCGGTACCTATACTGAGGATGAGCGACTGCTGATCCCTCGATCCCTGGTTGAGGATGCACTGTCCAAGTGTGCCAAGAGCATTACGCTGTATGCCCAGGATCCCCGCTATGACCTGGATCTCAGCGGAAGTCGCACCTACTTTGGGACAGCCGGGGCGGCGGTGCACATCGTAGATACCGTCAAGCGGGAGTACCGCGAATCGACAGCGCAGGATCTCTACGATGCGGCACGCATCGTGGACCAGATGGAGCATATCCACTTCTTCCAGCGCTCCATGGTGCTGCGGGATATCGAGGATCCCGCCGAGATGGATTTCAACACCTGCTACGCTGCCATAGCAGGTACCGCCAAACATGTTGGGACGAGTTTTGTTGAGCCGGCCCATGCTCACCAGACGATCGATATGCTGGAAATGATTGCCGGAGGGGAAGCTGCGTGGCGCGATCGGCCTTTTGTCAGTTGCTCGTGTTGTTTTGTTGTCCCGCCCATGCGTTTTGCCGAGGATGCCTGCCGCGTGCTCGAAGCCTGTGTGGAGCGGGGCATGCCGGTACTGTTGCTGGCGGCAGGGCAGGCCGGGGCGACAAGCCCGGCTTCACTGGCGGGCGCTGTCGTCCAGGAAGTGGCGGAAGTGCTGGGCGGGCTGGTTTATGTCAACCTGATCAAGCCGGGTCACCCGGCAATCTTTGGCACATGGCCGTTTGTCTCAGATCTTCGCACCGGGGCGATGAGCGGCGGCAGCGGCGAGCAGGCGGTATTGATGGCCGCCTGCGGCCAAATGGGCCGTTATTATGATCTTCCCACCGGGATTGCTGCAGGCATGGCGGACGCCAAACTGCCTGACGCACAGTCGGGTTACGAAAAAGCGTATACAAACGTACTGGCCGGCCATAGTGGCGCCAACCTGATTTATGAAGCCGCCGGCATGCACGCAAGTCTGCTGGGATGCTGTCTGGAAAGTTACGTGATCGACAACGATATGCTGGGCGCGATCAACCGGACCATTCGCGGCATCGAAATCACGGAGGCGTCTCTTTCTGTAGACACGATCCGCGATGTTTGTATCGGAGGACCGAGTCACTTTCTGGGGCACAACCAGACCATGACGCTGATGCAGCGTGATTATGTTTATCCCGAAGTTGGGGACCGGCTGAGCCCTAAAGAGTGGAACGAAAAGGGCCGGCCGGACCTGCTGGAAATGGCCCGGGCAAAAGTGGGAGAGATTCTCTCGGCCCCCCGGCCTTCACACCTCTCTCTTGAGATGGACCAACAGATTCGTGATCGCTTCCCGGTGCGGCTGAGTGCAAGCACGATGGGAGATGCCCAAGCCGCCTGATTGCCGCGTCCGGAGGACGGTCAGGGGGAAAGCCGCGCGATCACCCACTCATCGTTAGCATCGCGGGTGTATTCAAAGCGGTCATGCAGCCGGTCGGACTGGCTCTGCCAGAACTCAATGCTTTCAGGCTCAAGCCGGTAGCCGCCCCAGAATGCAGGCAGTGGGACCTCACCGGCGGAGAACTTCTGCTTGATTTCCTCCAGTTTGGACTCCAGGATGCCCCGGGCAGGGATGATGCTGCTTTGATTTGAAGCCCAGGCGCCCAACTGACTGCCCCGGCTGCGGGTCAGAAAATATTTGAGCGATTCGCTTGTGGCAATGCGCGAAACGGATCCCCTGACAATCACCTGACGGCCCTGGCGTACCCAGGGAAACAGCATCGCGGCGTGCGGATTTTCGTCAAGATCTTTGGCTTTGCGGCTGGAGTAGTTGGTAAAAAAGACAAAGCCGCTGGCGTCATAGATTTTCATCAACACCGTACGCACACTCGGGATGCCAAGTCGGGACGCGGTGGCCAGACTGACGGCGTTGGGGGCATCAGGATCAATCTCACAGATCTCAGAAAACCAGCGCTCAAACTGATCGAAGGGGTCCTTCGAGAGGGTATCGGCATCGAGCGATCCTTGAGAAAAATCTTCTCTAAGATTTCCGGGGAGCGTCATCAAGCCTCATCCTGTGGGCTATGGGTCATCAATGGACCATAACGGCCTGGCCGTTATGGCTGACCGGCAGATCGTAGCTCCAGATATCGACATCCCAGCCCTTCTCGCGCCAATGCTCCACGAGTTCGCCGAGATAACGCTGGAAACTCGGCTGCGTGAGATAGGTTCTGTCATTGACGTAACGCATGATGCCCTGGGTATGAAAAGTGCGAAAGGCGCCATCCAGACGCATGACTTCTTTTCCAGACGCGTCAAAGAATACAACCGTCGGTGCGAACTGAATGCTGAGATCCCTGGCGAATGCGCGGGCCGTTGTCTGTCGTCCATTGGGTGTGGTGATGGGCTGATCAGACCACATATCAATCTGGACCGAGCGCATTTTGCCCGCCTGCGCCTGAACCATGTCATGAGTCAGCACTTTCTCATGCAATGTGTCGCATTGTCGGCAGTTGGGTTGTTCAAAATAGACCGCAAGTGCCTGACCTGCATTGGGTGAAAGATCACCAGATGCCGGTTCGAAGAAGGGCTGAGGGTTGAGTTGCGGGTTGGCATCCTGCGTGTCCAGGCTGGCGAGATACGCGCTGAAGTCGCCCGAGTTGTCGGTATCGCTTCGAGCCCACGCGAGCGCCGCCCGGAATGCGTCGGGCGGATAATAGCCATTCAGCCTTAAGACAACCTGACGTGCTTCGTCAAAAAACAGCAGCGTGGGCGTGTAGTGCACCTGCAATGCCGCAGCCAGGGTCTTTTCGGTAAAGGTCCGGCCGCCAACCTGCACGACTTCCCGATCACCCCACATATTGACAGCGACTAGATCAAAGTGGGCCTGCATGGCATCTGTGATGTCTCTTTGTGCAAAGTTGTGCTCAATCAGGGCGTTGCAGTAAGGGCAGCCTGTCTGCCAGAAATAGAGCACGAGCCGACGGCCCTCAGCCGCCGCTTCATCGATATCTTCCTCAAAGTCGAGAAAACTCTCCTTGAACCAGCCCGGATGCTCTGTGTCCATCGCGCCCAAAAAGGCACCCAATTCCTCGCTTGCCCGAGACAGGGTTGGGTGGAGTGATCCGATGAGCATCATCATCGACGCCAACGCGATTGCAAATGACCTCACGCTTGCCATTGATGCTAGGCGGTGGAGACTCATGCCACCCGCACCGGAAAGGAGGCAATCTTATCTTTCCAGACACGGGGTCCTTCGGCGTGTACGGAAGCCCCGGTACTGTCGACCGCGACCGTCACCGGCATGTCTTCCACCTCGAATTCGTAAATGGCTTCCATGCCGAGATCCTCAAATGCAATCACGCGAGCCCGGCGGATGGCTTTGGAGACGAGATAGGCCGCACCGCCCACGGCGATGAGATAAACGCTCTGGTGCTGCTGAATGGCCTCAATGGCCTCCGGGCCGCGTTCGGCTTTACCGATCATGCCGGCGAGGCCGGTCCCGGACAGCATCGCGTCTGTGAATTTGTCCATGCGGGTCGCCGTCGTAGGGCCTGCCGGGCCGACCGCTTCATCGGCGACGGGATCGACCGGCCCAACGTAATAGATGAGGCGTCCGGTGAAATCGACACCGTCCGGCAGCGGGGCGCCTGACTCCATCATCTCAACCAGTCTTTTATGAGCCGCATCCCGGCCGGTCAGGATTTTGCCACTTAATAGCAGGTTGTCACCAATACGCCACGATCGGTATTCATCGGGAGTCAGTTCATCCAGATTGACACGCTTTCCGACTGCCTGCTGAGTGATGTTGGGCCACGCTGAGATATCCACTTGGGGCAACTCAGCGGGGCCGGCCCCCTCGAGGGTGAAATGAATGTGCCGGGTCGCGGCGCAGTTCGGGATCATGGCAACGGGCAGGGACGCGGCATGGGTTGCGTAGGTCTTGATCTTGACATCAAGTACCGTGGTCAGGCCTCCAAGCCCTTGTGCACCGATGCCGAGTTGATTCACCGCCTCAAAAATCTCAAGGCGAAGCGTTTCTACGGGTGTTTTGGGTCCGTGCTCCACAATCTCTGCCATATCGACGGGGGCCATAAGGGACTCTTTCGCCAGCAGCATGGCCTTTTCCGGCGTGCCGCCGATGCCGATGCCCAGAATGCCCGGCGGACACCAGCCGGCGCCCATGCTGGGCAGAGTCTGGGTGACCCAGTCTGCAAGATCGTCGCTTGGGTTCAGCATCGCGAGTTTGGCCTTGTTTTCAGATCCGCCGCCTTTGGCGGCGACCGTCATTTCAATTGTCTCCCCCGGAACGATCTCAGTATGGACCACCGCGGGGGTGTTGTCGCCTGTGTTCTTGCGGTCGCCGATGGGCGGTGTGATCACCGATGCCCTAAGCGGGTTTTCCGGATCGGTATAGGCGCGGCGCACACCCTCGTCGATCGCTTCCTGAAGCGATGCATGGCCCTCGATGACCACGGATTGCCCCAGTTTGACGAATACCACCACGATTCCGGTATCCTGGCAGATGGGCCGGTGACCTTCGGCCGCCATGCGTGAGTTGATCAGGATCTGCGCAATCGCATTTTTTGCCGGCTCCGAGATTTCTTTCTCATAGGCCCGAGTCATCGCCTCGACAAAATCGGGCGGATGATAATAAGAGATGTATTGAAGCGCGTCAGCGACGCTGCTCGAGATGTCTTCGGTTCGAATGCGTGTCATGCGCCGGGAATAACCTGGAGGGTGCGTTTTCGCGAAGTTGGTCGGGTAAGTGTAGCAAAGCCGATTGAGAGCAAGGGACGGGATCCAGGGAGTCCGTTCCACTCAGGCCGTCAAATTGGTAGGATTAACACCTGGGTTTGCTGCTGTCGGGCAGGCCGGTCCGGAGGCCAGTTCCGGACGCTTACCACGCACTTTCAGAGACTATGCTCGATTCACTGCACCCGGGATTTCGATGGCTGCTTGCCTGCGTTTTGTTGGCGGGGTTCTTGCAATCCGACCCGGCAGAGGCGTTTATCGAGGTCAAGCAGCACAAGATGCGCTGCAGTAAAGCCTTTCCCTGTCCTTCGGCACTGCAGGATCGGGTCAACTTCTGGATCGATGTGTACAGCCGTTGGGACAGCCAGGATGCGGTGCTGCATGACTCGGTGGCTCCGAGTCGGGTGTACAAGGTCATTGAGGGGCGGGCCTGCGGGCGCAAGGGCAACACCGCCTTTATCAAGGATCAGAAAAAGCGCATCGCGGCAGAACTGCATACGCTGGCCAAGAAGATCGACCGCAAGTCGCCGGTCAACAGCGCCTATCAGACGCATCTGTTGAAGCTCTTCCCGGAGCGTTCGAGCGCTGACATCCGCCGCGCTGCGGGCGACATTCGCTGCCAGTCGGGTAACCGGGACGGCTTTATGGCGGCGCTACGTCGATTTGGAACCTACGGCCCGATGGTGCGACAGGTGTTGAAGGTCTCGGGACTGCACAGCGATATCCAGTATCTGCCTTTTGTGGAGTCTTCGTACAGTCCCAAGGCCTATTCCCGAGTCGGCGCAGCGGGCTTGTGGCAAATCATGCCAGCGACCGGACGGGATCTCGGGCTGGAACTCGATGCTACGGTGGACGAGCGTCTCGACCCCGAGGCAGCAACCTGGGCCGCAGCCCGTTATCTCATCAAGGCGCGCAAGACTCTGACGGTTGCTGCGAAGGCCAAAGACAGCCGGATCTCACAGCGCGACCTCAGTCCTTTTGTGATTACCTCGTACAACTACGGTGTCAATGGAATGCGGCGGGCGATCAAGAAAATGGGCCCCGATTACATGCGGGTGATTAACCATTACCGCTCGAGCAAATTTCAGGTAGCGGTGAAGAATTTTTACGCAGGGTTTTTGGCGGCGCGCCACGTGGCCCGTAACCAGAAACAGTTTTTTGGTGGTATCAAACCCGGCCGGCCGCTTCAGTACCAGACCTTGATCCTCGACCGTCCGGTTTCAATTGCCCGGGTGCAAAGCGTCTTTGGTCTGACGGAAACTCAATTGAAGACGCTCAACCCCGCGCTGACCCGATTTGTCTGGCACGGCTGGCGTTTTATTCCCGACGGTTACCGTTTGCGCCTGCCGAAACGCCAGAACGGCTGGGCCAACCACGTGGCCCGGCTTCGAATGATGCCTTCCGAGATCCGTCAAAGCGGCTCGCTGGAGTACACGGTACGTTCCGGGGATACGGCCTGCGGGATTGCGGCCGCGTTTCGGGTGGACTGCCGCGAACTGATTGCGGTTAACGGTCTTAACCGAAAGGCCATGATTCGCGTGGGGCAGAAGCTGCAGGTCCCGGGCAAGGGACGCGCCAAAAGCCGCGTTGCCGAGCGGGGTCGCTATGAGGTCCAGCCTGGAGACTCCGCCTGCGCCGTTGCGGCCCGTTTTGGCGTGGACTGTGATGATCTTTTGGCAGCAAACGGTCTGCACCGTGGTTCTGTGATTCAGGTGGGAGTGTCGCTCGTGATTCCGGGCACCATTCCCACGGCGCCCGGCGGAAGTTATACCGTCGGCAAGGGTGACAGCGCCTGCAGTATCGCAAGCCGTCACGGCATCAGCTGTGAAGCACTGCTTGCAGCCAATGGACTCGCAAAGCGCGATCTGATTTTCCCGGGGCAGACACTCACTGTGCCAGGAGTGGCGGTACCGGGCGCCACCGTTCCGCCTGCCGCAACCGGTGAGCCCGTCGAAACCGTGACTTACCTTGTGGTGAGCGGGGACAGTGCCTGCCGGATTGCTGCCCGGTTCCAGGTATCCTGCCGTCGCCTGATCACTGACAACCAGCTTGGCGCGGATGCGCTGATCCGCCCTGGACAGTCTCTCGCTATCGCCGGGGTTCGGGCAAGTCTTGCCCGTTCCTACTCGCCGCCCGCACAGACCGCCGAACGGGCCACCTCGCCGGCAACCCAGAAATCAGGCGCAGATGCAGGCTGGGCGAAAATGGCAGACACGGGTACGGATAGTGCAGGATCCGATCTGAGCGGGGTCAGTCCTCTGGATAGACCTATTGATCTTTCAGTGCAGAGGTCAGCAGTAGATGGCAGAACACTCTACCGGATCAATGTCGAGCCTGAAGAGACTCTGGGACACTATTCTGATTGGCTGCGCCTTGGCGGCGTCAAGGGTATTCGCGAACTCAATGGTTTTGACACCAGCCAGGTCCTCGCAAGCGGTGATGCACTGTTACTGCCCGTCACAGATGAAACTCAGCAGGATGCCTTTGAGAGGCGCCGCGAGGAATATCACCAGGTACTGGTGGAAGAGTTCAAAGAGAATTTTGAGGTGACGGGATCCCAGCAGTACAAAATCCAGTCAGGCGACAGTCTTTGGGTACTGGCTCGTGAATTCGAACTGCCGATCTGGGTGATCACCCGCTATAACCCCGAGTTGAGAAGCGGCCCGCCAAGAGCCGGGGCGTCCATCACGATCCCCCGGATCCGCTCACGGCAGGGCTGAACCCCTGTCGGCGGCTCTCGCTAGTCGCCGGATTCGAGTTTCAGGGCAACCGAATTGATGCAGTAGCGCTGCCCCGTCGGTTGGGGGCCGTCCGGAAAGACATGGCCGAGGTGGGCCTCACAGCGGCCGCAGCGCACTTCCGTTCGCACCATACCCAGGCTCGTATCCCGATGCTCATCGACTTCGGCACCCTCTGCCGGTTGCCAGAAACTGGGCCACCCGGAGCCGGAATCAAACTTGTGCTGCGAATGAAAGAGCGGTGCGCCGCAGCAAACGCAATGGTAAATACCGGGACGTTTGCAGTCGTTGTATTCACCCGTAAAAGGACGCTCGGTGCCGTGCTCACGGCAGACGTGATACTGCTCCTGTGTGAGGGCAGAGCGCCATTCGGCTTCAGTGCGCTGGTGTTTGTCGATTTTGCTCATTATCAGGATTCTGTTGAAGCATCGTGCGCTTGGGCTCGGGCAAGGCGTGCTTCATAGGCTTTGCGGGCGATCGCCACATCTTCAAAGAACCAGGACAGTTCATCCGGGCGCAGGGCTTGGGGTCCGTCCACCAGGGCTTCTTCTGGCCGGGGATGAAAGTCCACCAGAACCATGTTGGCGCCGGCGATGACGCCTTGCGCGGTGGCATGCATAAGGTCCGAGATGCCGTCCGGCCCGACGTTTCTGGTGCCGACCGAGTGAGAGGGGTCAATGCAAACAGGCAGATGAGTAAGATGACGCACCACCGGCACATGCCCAAAGTCCACGAGGTTACGGTGGGGGTCGCCCATGTTGGTTTTCATACCCCTGAGACAGAAAATGATGTTGCGGTTGCCTTCGCTCGCGAGGTATTCGGCGGCATTTAACGATTCATCCAGGGTGATACCAAAGCCGCGTTTTAACAGCACCGGCAACTCGGACTGTCGACCGACTTCTTTGAGGAGTTCAAAGTTCTGTGTGTTGCGTGTCCCGATCTGCAGCATGACGCCTGTGGGGTGGCCGGTATCCTTGAGCGCCTGTCTAATTTCCTGCACGTGCGAGTCATGGGTCACTTCCATGGCGATGACGCGGATACCGTATTTGCCTGCAAGCTCAAAGACCCAGGGCAGGCACGTGGCGCCGTGGCCCTGGAAGGAATAGGGGTTGGTCCTTGGCTTGTAGGCACCCATCCGGGTGCAAACCTGCCCCTGTTCCTGAAGAAGTTTCATCATGGTTTCAACATTGGCGGGGTTGTCCACAGCGCACAGGCCCGCGAAAACATGAAGCGAGTGCTGATCAAAGCGCACCCCGTTGTAGGTGAATCCCGCATCCCGAACGTCCCCGGCATGGCGGCCGATCACCCGGTATTCCCGAGAGACCCGCACCACTTTTTCAACGCCCGGCAGGCTTTCAATCTCCGCCTGATCGAGCGCGGCGACATTCCCGATGACGTAAATCTCAGACAGGGTCTGGTCGGCACCGGTAATGCTGTGCATTCGGGGCGTGATACCGGATTTGCTCGCGAGATACGACATCACGGCTTTGCCCTCGTCGGTATCGAGGGAACTATCGGGGTGCAAAATGACAATCATGGAGAGGTACCAGTGGTGACAGGGGTGTCGGGGTGATTTCCCCATTCGGACCAGGAGCCCGCATAACCGCGTACTCGAGCAAAGCCGAGCGACTTTAGCATCAGCCAGGCATGGGCCGACCGGTGATGGCTTTGGCAATAGGTGATCACTTCCTGCTCAGGTCTGACGCCCAGTGTACTCAAGGCGTCGTTCAGAATATCCGGGGATTTGAGTCGCAGGTTACGGTTGTTGTCCATCGTGTCGAGCCAGTTGAGGTTTACCGCTCCGGGGATATGTCCGCCTCGGGTGGCGCGCACTTTGGTTCCCGCATATTCTTCCGGGGTGCGTGCATCCAGCAGCGCGACGGACGCATCGCCCAGATGCTCGAGGATGTATGTGTGGTCAGCAAGCACACTGGGATTTCTCGCGGCGAGCGGCAGCGTGGCGGTGATATCGGGCAGCACAGGCTGGTTATCTACCGGGTGACCCTCATTGTTCCAAGCGTGCAGCCCGCCATCTAATACCTGAACCGACTCATAGCCCAGATAGTGCAGGGTCCAGGCAAGACGGGCAGCACGGCCGCTGCCTTCGTCATCGTAAGCCACGATCCGGGACATCTTGTCGAGCTTCAGCATGCCGGCAATCTGCGCCAGCCGCTCTTCAGGAGGAAGCAGTCCCGGAGCGGGCTGGGTACCGCCATTGAGGATCGAATACTCCATGTGCATCGCCCCCGGGATATGCAGCTGGGCGTAGGTGGCGGCCTTGCTGAGATCAACCACCAGAAGCTGAGCATCTGCAAGCATCGCTTGCAGCGCTTCCGGCTCGATCAAAATAGACGTGTTTACCATGAAGGTCCAGGCCAAAATGTCTTAAGCGTGTTGCTGAGGTGCCTCGCAAAGCTGAATCTACGCTCCGGCGGCGAAGCGGCGGCGCGGCTATTTATGCTTTAGCGAGGTGAATGATAACCCCGGCGCGTCTTTCGCTCTATGCCGCAACCGGTCAGGCAGCCGGCGGAAATGTAGTCGAGAGAGATCTTTGCGATAATGCGGTCTTCGGCTCGCCTCAAAAAAGGCAGGCGCATTTATCGGGCCAGTGCCATGATTGGCCCGCCCCGCAGGAGTGCAACATGAAACTGGTTACCGCGATCATTAAGCCATTCAAGCTCGACGATGTCCGCGATGCGTTGGCTGAGGTGGGCATCAAGGGGATGACCGTAACGGAGGTCAAAGGTTTCGGCCGGCAGAAAGGCCATACGGAACTTTATCGCGGTGCCGAGTATGTCGTGGATTTTGTACCCAAGGTCAAACTCGAAGTCGCAGTCGACTCGGCCATTCTGGACCAGGTGATTGATGCCATTGTCGGGGCCGCCCGTACCGAGAAGATCGGAGACGGCAAGATCTTTGTCTACGACGTCGAGCGGATTCTGCGTATCCGAACCGGCGAGACAGACCAGGACGCGCTCTAAACCTGGCGTTAACGCTCCGGAATCAGTCGCCGTTTGACGCGGGGCTGGCGCCGTTGTCTGACGCGGGGATCAGATGCACATCGCGCTGAGGGAAGGGGATGGAAATGCCCTCGGCATCAAGCCAGAGCTTGACCTTCTTGTTGAGTTCAAACTTCAGCGCCCAGAAATTGCTCCTCTCCGACCAGCAACGCAGGCTGAGATCCACCGAGGACTCCCCCAGATTGGTGACCAGAACCTGGGGTGCAGGATCGTCGAGGACGCGCTCGTCCTGTTTAAGGTGCTCCAGCAAAAGCGCCATGGCACGTTCCACGTCGTCCTCATAAGCGATCCCCACAGGGACATCCATACGTCGGGTCGGCAGACGGCTGTAGTTCAGGATCGACGTATTCCATAAAGAACTGTTCGGAACAGACTGGTAGACCCCGTCAAAGGTCGTCATGTCTGTCGTGAAAAGACCGATCTCATCGACTGTTCCGGAGGTGCCGCCGGCGTCTATGTAGTCACCCACCTTAAAGGGGCGCAACACCAGCAGCATGATACCGGCCGCGATATTCTGGAGTGTTCCCTGAAGGGCAAGACCAATGGCAAGGCCCGCCGCACCCAGTACTGCGATGATGGATGTGGTCTGAACGCCGAGGCGTGCCAGCACCGCGACCAATGTGATTGCGATGATGGCGTACCGGGCCAGCGATGAGAGAAAAGGCTTGAGAGTGGTATCCATGCGCGGCAGTCGATCCAGGGCGCGCAGGATGAGTTTTTGCACCCGGCCGGCGAGCCACCAGCCGAACACCAGTATGACGAGCGCCGCGATGAGTTCGAGACCGTAACTCGTGGCGAGCTCGATCAGCGCTGTCCAGTGGGCGGAAATCTCTTTGTCCATCAAACGAGTCTAACTTCAATAGTGATCGGCGCATAGCGTGTTTTCAGTCGTGCAGGGAGGGGCATCGCCGGGCGTACAATCGCGATGTCAATTGCGAATGCCTGCTGGCTTGGGCAGAAACTAGAGCGGAGTGCCAAGATGAATGAGATGTTCAAAGCGACTGATAAAGCGGTTGCGTTGAAGATGCCGATCGGAGAATCATTGATGCTGAAGTCCCGGGAGATTCCCTGGCAGAGCAGCGATGCTCCTGGATTTTGGGTAAAACCGTTAGTAGAAGATCAAAGCCAGGGAATCCGCACGTGGCTGATGAAGGTGGACGCCGGCGCTTTTTCTGAAATGCACGGTCATAGCGAATATGAGCAGATTTATGTGCTGGAAGGCGCTTTCTATGACCAGGATCATGTGTATGGCCCGGGTGATTTTATTGTGCGCGCTCCGGGGGCCTTGCACACGGCGGGCAGCAAACAGGGCGCAGTTGTATTGCTCTTTTATTCGCCCGATCCGACGGGTGATTGAAGGCGGGCGAGAGAGATACCCCTGTCCGATGGGGGAAAAGCCGCTTGAGTGCTAGAGGGCCTTTGCGGCCGCTGCCGCCTCGCTGATCGCAACTTCGACGGTGCGCGGTGCGCGGCAGTCGCCGATTGAGACCACCTCCACTGCATGATCCTCCCAGTGGTCGATCAGCGCATCGTTGGCCCTGCAGCCTGACCAATCCACAATGAGATCGATCCCGTCCCGGGTGCTGACCCGTTCGTCAAAGACATTGCGCAAAGTCACCGTGCATCCCCGGACTTCTTCAACAATATGCGCAGCCGTAAAACGACAGTCCTTTTTGCCGAGGCGTTCGTACCATGCAGAACGGTTGGTGGGATCCAGATCAGCAGCAACAGCGATATCCGAGGTGGCGACCTCGGTGGCGATGCCCTGATGCAAGAGCGCTTCTGCGGCGGCAAGCCCTGCCTGACCGCGGCCTTCGTTCAGCACGAGGGCCCGGCTTGCGCTGACGGGGCGACCCCCCAGGACTTCGTGAGGCGACAGCACGGGTGCGGGGTCGGCGCCCGGAAATTCCCTGCAGGCATCCATGGCTCCAGTCGCAATCACGATCGCGTCGGCGCCAAGCGCAAGAATATCCTCTCGCCCCATCAGGCGGTTGAGCGTAATGGAAACACCCAGGCGTTCAAGTTCATCCAGGCGCCAGTCGATTACCCGGGCCAGTTCTTTTGTGGAGGGTGCGCTTGACCAGAGCGCAAGTTGTCCGCCAGGCCGGTTTGCGGCATCAAATACACTGACACGGTGGCCCCGCTCAGCCGCAATACGGGCGCATTCCAGCCCAGCGGGACCTGCCCCGATCACGGCAACCTCCTTGGGTTGCAGCGCAGGCGCAAGCGCAGCCCCCGGCGTGGGCAGCGAGGCATTCTGGATGCACCTTATGGGTTTTCCGGCATAGCGGTTGGCGATACAGACGTTGGCGCCCGCGCAGATACGGACATGGCTTTTGATCTTGCCCTGGATCTTGGGAAGAATTTCCGGGTCACAGATATGGGCGCGCGTCATGCCGACCATGTCCGCCTGGCCTCGGGCGAGAATGTCTTCAGCATGCGCCGGATCTACGATGCGGCCCACCGTAAAGACTGGAACCTCCACCACCTCACGGATCCCCGCCGCAAGATGCACAAAGACGCCATGGGGCGTGGGAGTAGGGGCCCAGTGACGTGCCCGGCCAAGATGTGTGATGTTGGTATGGGCGATGATGTTGAAGTAGTCAACGCGTCCGCTCGCATCTATGTGGCTACAGACTTCGCGCATCTGGGCAAGGTCCAGTCCGCCGGGTTCAAATTCATCGCCCGGCAAGCGAACCCCAAGCACAAAATCAGGGCCAAGTTCGCCTTTGACGGCTTCGAGCAGTTCCATCAGAAACCGCATCCGGTTCTTCAGGTTGCCGCCATAATGGTCACTCCGCTGGTTGGTCAGTGGTGATAAAAAGGCTTGGGGCAAAAATCCGAAAGCCCCGAGAATCTCAACGCCGTCCATGCCGCCTGCCGCGACCCGCCGGGCGGCCAGTACGTGCGCATCGATAACTTCCTGAATTTCACTTAAGGTCATTTCGTGCGAGATATTGCCGGTGGTCTCCGAGCGTACCGCTGATGCCGACCAACTCTCCCGGCCGGGTTGGCTGATCAGGACGGTACCGCCGCTATGCGCAAGCTGGGCAAGGATCCGCCCTCCTTCTTGGTGGACCGCATCGGCCAATGTGCGGTAACCCGGAATAATGTCGTCGCTCAAGTTCCACAGACTATCTTTGTTCACACTCAGAAGTCCTGATTCATGAACCGGCGTCCCGCCAGTGATTTGAAGTCCTACACCGTTCTTCGCATAGTTACGGTGGTAGGCCACATACTGCTCGCCGGGTTTGTTGTCTTCGGCAAAACCCGGGACGTGGGCTGAGACCAGTACGCGGTTGCGCACCTGTATCGGTCCGATATCAAGCGGGGACAGAAGGTGATCGTAGGAGTTCAAGAGTCGTAGCCGGCGCCTGTCAGACCGGCGGGAAGCGGCCGCGCTTTTCGAGCTCATAGATTGGGAGCGAGTTTCGAATGTAGGATTCGCCCGCCCGCCCGCGGGGCTCGTGATCCCACGCGAGGGACTGGCGCTGCATGACGGTTTTGAGGAGGGCTCGTCTGCGCTGGCTTTCCAGAACCTTTTCGGTCAGCGCCTTAATGTCATAGCGCTGCGTGATTTCCGTTTCGATCGCCTGGGCGGCGCTCTGCTGATCTGGATCCTGTGCCAAATTGTTGACTTCATCAGGATCATTGGAGAGATCAAAAAGCTGAAATGGATCCCTGTCTGAATAGATCGCTTTATGCGAGGCACGACGCATCATGAAGATGGGTGTATCGGTTCCTTCGGCAAAATATTCGCCGATCACTTCATTATGGCCCGCCTCTCCTGCAAGATGCGGCGACAATGAGCGTCCTTCTATCGGCGTGACATATTCCACACCCCGGTCGTCGGTCGCCATGTCGACCAGGGTCGGCAGGAGGTCCACCAGAGAAACTGCTGCCCCAACACGTCGGGGCGAGTAGCGAGCTGGTGCGTGAATGATCAGCGGCACGCGGGCAGAGTGCTCCAGGAACGACATCTTGAACCACATGCCGCGTTCTCCCAGCATGTCACCGTGATCTGAAGTAAAGATGACAATGGTGTTGTCCTTAAAGCCGCTCTCCTCAAGCACCTGCAATAACCCGGCTACCTTGTTGTCAATGTCGCTCACCGAGCCGTAATAGGCATGTCGCGCGTTGCGGATCGTGTTGTCATCCAAATCGAGATCCGAGGCGCCATATCCGTGGCGCAGGCGCTGGCTGTGGGCATCAGCAGCTGAAGAGGGCGACAGTCTCGGCAGGTCGATGTCCTCGTCAGCATAAAGATCCCACTCACGCTGGCGACAGAGATACGGATCATGTGGCTGAATCAGGGATACCGTCAGCATGAAGGACTCGTCGGTTCCCTCGCGAGCGCGATCAAAAAGATAGCGCCTTGCCTTGAAGACGGCTTCATCGTCGTAATCGAGATACATCGATCGCACACAGGGGCCCGCCTTTGTGACGACTTCCATGTTGTGAAACCAGTCAAGACGTTTCTCCGGCTGATCCCACTCCGGGTGCCAGGTGAAATCCGCGGGGTACACATCGGTAGTGAGACGCTCCCCGAAGCCGTGCAGTTGGTCCGGACCGACAAAGTGCATTTTTCCGGAAAGACAGGTTCGGTAACCAAGGTGCTCCAGGTAGTGCGCGAAGGTCGGGATCTCGGCGGGAAACTCGGCGGCGTTATCCCAGGCGCCGATTTGGCTCGGCAGGCGGCCGCTCATCATGACAAAACGTGAGGGAGCACACAGAGGAGAGTTGGTATAGGCCGCATCGAAGACAACGCCTTCTTCAGCGAGCCGCTGCAGGGTCGGCGCCTTAACCAGCGGATGGCCGTAGCAGGGAAGAAACTGCGGCGCGAGCTGGTCCGCCATGATCAGCAGGATGTTGGGCTTGCTGGAGGACATGGCCAAGTGCCTGAGGGTTATCCGCGCATGCGCGATGCGTCTGGATCAAACAGCGCCTGCGGTGCGATGGTCGCGGGCCGCATTTCACCCAAAATCTCGATGGCAAACGCGCCGTCACTGACATCGGCTGCCAGTCGGGTCGGCACATAGCCAAGAGCGACTGATCGGTCAACGTGATGCGCATACATGCCGGAAGTCACATAACCCACGATCTCACTACCCTGGTAGATCGGCTCATTACCCATCACATCGCAGCCGGCGACGTCCACGGTAAAAGTGACCAGGCTTTTCTCCGGGCCTTGTTCTTTTTCCAGAGCTGCCGATTCGCGGCCGATGAAATCCCCTTTGTTAAGGCTCACAAAGCGGCCCATCCCCGCGGCAAACGGTCCGTAAATGGGCCGATATTCCGTTGCCCACGAACCGAAGCCTTTCTCTAGGCTCATCGAGCGCATGGCGCGGGAGCCAAAGGGTTGGATCCCGAACGCCTCGCCTTTGTCGAGGATGTCGTCCCACAACCGCGCGTGAAATTCTGGCCGCACCCAGAACTCATAGCCGAGGTCTCCCGTGAAGCTGACCCGTCCCACCAAGGCAGGAATCATGCCGAGGGCCATCTGGCGAAAGTCCATGAACCGGAACGCGTCGGCTGAGACGTCATCGTCGGTGAGCCGGCTGAGGAGTTCGCGGGCTTTGGGGCCGGCGATGGAGAGTCCCAGCAGCCCCATGCCGTGAGCCTGCACTTTGACACCGGCATCGGCTGGAAGATGTTCTTCAAACCAACGCATATGGTACTGCTCGCCCATGCCTGAGCCGAAAATAAAGAACCTGCGATCATCCAGCCTTCCCACCGTAAAGTCGCCGATCAGTTTTCCGTTTTGATTCAGCATGGGGGACAGTGCAAGGCGGCCCTGGCGGGGCAGTGCATTGGCCAGGAGGTGATCAAGCCAGGACTCCGCCCGGGCTCCAGTGATCTCGTATTTTGCGAACGAAGAGATATCGCACACGCCGACACCGTTTCGAACCGTCCGGCATTCCTGCTTGATCGGCTCAAACGCATTGGAACGCATGAAGGTGACGTTCTCGACCGGTTCACTTCCTGCCGGCGCGTACCATAGCGCCTGCTCCATGCCGTAGGAAACGCCAAAGACCGCGTTCAGCGCTTTTTGTTTCTCATAGATCGGGGTGGTTCGAAGCGGTCGTGCTGCGGGCAATTCTTCATTGGGGAAGGTCACCTGAAACCGCCGGGAGTAATTCTCCCGCACCTTGGCGCTGGTGTAGGCCATGGTGGTCCAGTCGCCGAAGCGGGAAACATCCATTCCCCAGACGTCAAAGCCCGGGTCACCATGCACCATCCAGTTGGACAGCGCGAGTCCCACGCCGCCGCCCTGGCTGAAGCCCGCCATTACGCCGCAAGCGCACCAGAAATTGCGAAGCCCCCGAACCGGTCCGATCAACGGATTGCCATCAGGCGCGAAGGTGAAGGGCCCGTTGATAATCTGTTTGATGCCGGTGTGTTCAAAGGCGGGAAAGTGGCGAAATCCGACTTCCAGGGATGGTGCAATGCGGTCGAGATCTTCCTGCAGCAGTTCGTGTCCAAAGTCCCACGGGGTTTCTTTTGGGCTCCAGGGAACGCCGGCTTTTTCATAGGTACCCATGAGCATGCCTTTGCGTTCCTGGCGAAGATAGAGTTCGCCATCCGGGTCCACGATATGAAGGACCTCCTTGCCGGTCGACTGATTGATCTCCTCGACTTCGGGCATGTCCTCAGTAATGAGGTACATGTGTTCCATCGCAAGCACAGGAAGCTCGAGGCCCACCATGCGTCCGACCTCCCGCGCCCAGAGCCCGCCGGCATTAACGACGTGCTCCGCTTCGATCGTGCCCTGTTCGGTAATGACCGACCAGCCTCCCTCCGGGGTCGGCTGCAGATCCGTGACACGGTTGCGCAGAACGACTTCGGCACCCTGAATCCGTGCCGCTTTGGCGAAGGCATGGGTAACATCAGAAGGGGAGAGGTGCCCGTGCATGGGTGTATACAGCGCGCACAAGAATTCTTTGGGATTGATAAGAGGGAGAATCTTTTCCGCTTCGGTCGGTGTCAGCAGTTCTGTATCAATTCCCAGCAGTTTCTCCTGCGACTGCATGACCTTGAGCAGTTCCATGCGCTCCGGGGTCGCTGCCAGAAAGACACCCCCGGTGAGTCGAAATCCCGTCTCCTGGCCGGAGATTTCCTCAATCTCCTTATAGAGGTCAATAGTGTAGGACTGCAGTTTTGCAACCTGGGGATCACTGTTGAGAGTGTGGCATCCGCCCGCCGCGTGCCAGGTGGATCCTGACGTCAGCTCCGATCGTTCGATCAGGACCACATCATGCCAACCGGCCTTGGTCAGGTGATAGAGGATGGATACCCCGACGACGCCGCCGCCGATGACGACGACCTGAGCATGTGATTTCATAAGTCCTTGTATTCCCTCAAGCAGTCTCCAGCACCGAAGGGAACAATCTTAAGTCACATCACGGGTCCGGGGGGAGCGGATGAGGGGTCAGAGTCCACCGGCAACGGCGGATGTCGCCTTTGCGTCAGAAGAGCCCCGGATTGAGTGGCGACGCAGAGGTCATGCCGCCATCTACGGTAAAGCACTGGCCCGTGGTGAAGGCGGCGTCATCCGACGCCAGCCAGACTGCCATGGCGGCGATGTCCTCGGGCTGGCCAAACCGGCCTGCTGGATGTCGGGCAAGCGCATCGGCCTTCGCCGTGTCGGGATCATCAGCAACCGCGAAGGCGGCGTCCGCCATGCCGGTCATAATCCAGCCCGGGCAGATCGCGTTGCAGCGGATCTTGGGGCCATGATCAACAGCGATCGAGCGGGTGAGTCCGTGAACGAAGGCTTTGGAGGCGTTATAAAGCGCAAGACCGGGGTCGGCCACGTTGCCCGAAATGGAGCCGATGTTGATGATGACGCCGCCGCGTTTCATGAGCGGGATCATTGCCCGGCACGCCATGAATACCGCTTTGGCATTCACCCCCATCAGCGCATCCCAATCCTCATCGGTGGTATCGAGAAGGGTCTTTTCAATCTGGATGCCGGCGTTATTCACCAGAATATCCAGTCCGCCAAAGCGGTCCAGCATTTCGATGCGCAGATCCTCAATGTCATCTGCCGAGGAAACGTCAGCCTGATGCCAACCCAGAGTCGGCGGCAGATCCCGAGGCCGTTCCCCACGACCACAGGTGGCGACGTCTGCTCCTTCAGCAACAAAAGCGTCGACGATGGCCCGCCCGATTCCCTGGCGTCCACCGGTGACGAGTGCTGCCCGACCGTCAAGCCGGCTCATGCGTCAGGCTCCGGTAGGCTGTGAAAGGGGAGGGTGAAGATATTTGCAGCATCAGGGTAACGTTCGCATTCATCGGCTGGAACTCTATCGCGTCAGTGCCTTTGAGGGGGAATCGGTGGCGGACTGGGCCGCGGACTGCAGCATTCATGCCTGATGATCCGGATTACAGACGCATCTGCTGCACTTGAGCAGACAGTCCGCCATCAATCACCCACAGTTGACCAGAAGCGTATCGTGCCTCGTCGCCTGCGAGCCAGTTCACCAGGTTGGCAATGTCCTCTGGTTCGCCATAACTTCGAATGGGATGAACATCCCGTACGGCCTGCTTGAGAGACTCGATGTCGCCTGATTCACCAAAGAAACTCTGAAGCATCGGTGTGTTGACATAGCCGGGACACACGGCGTTGACCCGGATGCCTTCGGGCCCGTGATCGCAGGCCATCGCACGGGTCAGCGCATGCACAGCACCTTTGGTCGCGCAGTAGACCGCGAGAGAGGGGTCTGCGATAAAGCCGTCATAGGAGCCAAAGTTGATGATGGAGCCTGCGCCGGCTTTGCGCATTAGCGGCAGCGCATGTTTACTGGTAAGAAAAGTGCCGTTGACGTTGACGGAAAAGTTTCGGTTCCACTCGTCGAGCGTCGTCTCTTCTATGGTTTTTTCAATCTCGATCCCCGCCGCATTGACCAGAACATCAAGCCGGCCATGTTCAGCCGCAACGTGCGCCATCACCGCTTTGGCATCCTCCTCTGAACCCACATCATGATGCAGCACATGAATGTTGGATTCGGAGAAATCAAAAGAAGC
>JAERSQ010000265.1 GCA_016845525.1 Pseudomonadota bacterium | reverse complement strand
GATACGCAGTAGAGATCGGGGTTTTCCGGCATCGGCACCTCCACAATCTGCTGCCATCTGCCAAACCGCACCAGCGCATGCATTTTCATCGAGAAATATCCTTCCATGGTGTATCGGATAAAAGGCTTGTCTTTAAGGTCGATCACGTCTTCAGTCAGGTTCTCGCAAATTTCCTCGGCTGCCGCTAGAGCGGGTCCGAATTGTCCAAGCATCATGCAGGCGTGCATCATCAGATGCAGATCATGGCAGCGGGATGTGGTGTAGTAGTTATGGGGTCCCGCGTACGCAAGATATTCACGATCCACGGCAATGGCGTGTTCACTTGCAATACGGGCCTTTTCATACTCCCCACACAGGACATAAATATGCCCAGGCATATGGTGGATATGCCCGGCATCAGGACAAAGTCCGCCAAGGCGGTCGGCGGAGTTCATTGCCCGCTCAGGCTCTGGGGACATTTCCAGCAAGTGAATATGCAGGTGCAAAATGGCCGGGTGCTGGGGTGCGCCGAGTTGGTCCGCCAGGGTAATCGCGCGTTCGCAAACCGTGATGGCCTCAATGGTGTCAGCGCCTGGCGTGGGACAGCCCTTCTCAACATCCCAAAGGTGCCATGGCGTGCGGGTCATCATCGCTTCAGCAAAAAACGCCATCACATCCAGGTTATCCGGAAATTCCTCGTTGATCTTGCGCATCGCATCCGCATACGCATCGTCCCAGCGATCAAATTCTGCCTGACTGACCGGATACGGTTTTTGGATACGCTGGGCCAGCGCATCGATGAGTGCCATTTCAAGCACTGTCGCACTGTCCGAGAGCGCTAAGGCTTTATCGATATGACCTCGACAGAAAGCGGTGCATTCCACTGCCTCTACCTCGCTGAAATCACGCCACGGCATGTTGTAGAAAGGTCCCGCCGCATAGGCTATCGCCCAATGCAGCATCGCGCATTCCGGGTCGAGCGCGGCGGCAGCCTTAAAGCACGCCAACCCTTCATCCTGGTTAAAGCCGAAACACCAATTCAGGCCAAGGTCAAAAAGATGCTGTGCTTCTTTCGAGGCCGTACTGACCGGGAATACCCGACTCCCCAGGTCAAAATCGAGCATCGAGTGTTTAGTCATTTCCCATTACTTCGCTAGGTCGCTGCTTCCCTCTAGTCTCGCAGACACACCGGGGCGTTCCTCGCATTAAAGGCGGTCAGGTGCATGATACGTCGATCTTCAGGTGCCAGTTGTCCCGTTGCAGAATGCCAGACAGAGCGGTTGTACCAGAGGACGAGATCTCCTGCCTGCCAATCATGGATATATACGTTATCGGCAGAGACTGCCGGCAGCATGCAGGTTTCGACCAACCGTCGTGAGGCGGTGATGCCCAGAAACTCTCTTCCGGCACCTTTCTTGATTTCCAAGAAAGCAAGGCATCTCGGCTGCGGCATCAGCGCCTGGCGTCCCGTATCAGGACAGGTCCAGACCAGTGGATAAACCTGCGCCGCAGGGTCATTAAAAGCCGAACCGGAAGCCTCATTGCCGCCTTCATAACGCGCCTCGGCATCAGGATCAATGACGCGAAGACCATTTTTGCTGTTCGCGAGGGAGTAAGTTGTTTCAAAAGGTCTCGGCAGGTAGTGCACTTGGGCATCAAGGCAATCTTCGCGGGTCGCTTCGGTCATCGCGTCGTAGGCGATGCGTCCGCTTGCAAAAGCCGTTGCCCCCGCGGGACACCAGAGCGGATCGCTATGACCCAGATGCCCAAGCCAATGTCCCTCACCCGTCGGGGGTTCGATACAGCGCATCTGGGTATAGTGGCCGGGCGCATGCCCGTAAAATGTTCCGTCTATGTGCCATTGCAGTGCACCACCGCCCAGCACCTGTGATCCGGCGGTTTTCCCATAGGCAGTGCGGTCTCCGCCCAGCGTTACCTTGAGTCCATGATGATCAATCTCCCCTTTGCCCAAAACCAGTACACCGGGCTCTGAGGGGATCTGGTAGGTCCCCGCTTTGTTGCCCTGCTCCACCTTGTATCTTTCCCAGGGGTTCTCACGCTGGTCACGCCAGATGGAAGTGCCTTCAGGATAAACCGCGCGATAAAACCTGACTTCTTCCTGGGGAGTCAGGGGCTGCTGGTCCCGGATAACCACGAGTTGCTGCTCATGCAGCTCAGCTCTCACACGCGTAATGTCATCAGCGCTTGCTGAGGCGCAATCAAGATCATGCGCAATGACTCCAAACGGTGCGTTGGCTATAGGCTGAAACTGCATCTGCCGCGCATCTGGTTCGGCCCGTGCGAACCCGAACCAATACCCTTAGCTGTTTCAGCAATCCAGTTCTCATAGACGAGTTGGATACTGTTTCTGGGCAACACAGACTGGGCGATTCTCTCTACGTTCGGAAACTCGCTGATGGTCGGATGCCCGCGCGACGGACGGAGCCAGGTTGTCAGCATAAAAAGATAAATATCCACGGCGCTGAAACGCTCTCCAAGCACCCAGCGGTTATCGCCGATCTGATCATTGACTATGCCCCAGGTCTCGCGCAGACGACGTATCCCTCGCTTTTGTGCACTCGGCTCATCTTCGGGAGTATCCGCAAACCGATCCGGATAGTAGTTGAGTTGAAACGCATTCTGGACAGAACTGGAAAAGTAAACTAGCGTCTGCAGATAAAGCCCGCGTGCAGGGTCATCCAGCGCCGGGGCCAGCCCTGCCTCAGGATGACGATCACAAAGAAATACCGTGATCGCAGCACACTCGTACATCGC
>JAERSQ010000264.1 GCA_016845525.1 Pseudomonadota bacterium | reverse complement strand
GCCCTGCGCCTCTTGCGCCTTTCCCCAGGCATCCATTACCCACGCATCATTCACGGAGAGGCAGATGATGTCGTCTACACCCTTTTCTTTAAAGTCTGAAGCTGCTTCAATGAATCCCGGCAGGTGCCTTGCCGAGCACGTTGGGGTGAAGGCACCCGGCAAGGCGAACAACACCACTTTGCGATCAGCAAAAAGGTCTGTAGAGGCTCTGGATTCGGGGCCGGATTCCCCCATCACATAGACGGTCGCTTCGGGTATGGCATCTCCGACTGCAATTCTCATAACGATCTCCTTTAGTCTGGAACTGTTTCTCCGCCGAAGCTTCTGGTGCCTGGCAAGACAATTCTATCTATTGTGCAGAAATAGCACCCAGGGCAGCGCTGGCCAGCCTTGCAGCGGGCGGGTCAGCGCGACTGGTCAGCAAAACCGGTACCTTGCCACCCAGCACAATACCTGCCGCACACGCGCCCATGAAATAGACCATCATCTTGAAGAGAGCATTGCCGGTTTCAATATTCGGCACGACCACCACATCCGCCTGCCCCGCGACTGGATGATCAATGCCTTTCATCTTGGCCGCGTCGCCAGAGACGATATTGTCAAAGGCAAGCGGGCCAAACACTTCGGCGCTGAGCTCTGAAGCTGCAAAGTGGGTCGCAATCTGTTCACATTCCTGGGTCACTGGCATTGCCTCGCTGACAGACTCTGACGCCGCCAGCAGTGCCACGCGGGGCTTGGCATTGCCCAGTTTGTGCGCGAGTCCCACAACATTCTCAACGATCGCAATACGCGTCCTGATGTTCGGCGCCACATTGAGGGCGCAATCGGTCAACATGATTGACTGACTGGCGCCGGGAACAGTCATATGAAACACATGGGATAGCCGGCCCTCGCCCCGTATGCCCCCGTCTTTGGCGAGAAGCGGACGCATAAAGGTATCTGAGTGCACGTGCCCTTTCATGACCATCGCAACTGCACCTGAGGAAGCAAGCCGTGCTCCCGTCTCGGCCGCGGCCGCTTCGCCCTCGGCTTCAACCACGTCAAAGCCTGACACATCCCAATCAATCTCTTGAGCTGCCGCTTCGATTCCGGATCGGCTTCCAATCAGGATCGGTGCAATGATCCCGGCCGCCTGTGCCTGGCGTGCGCTATCGAGCGCCACAGGATGATCTGCTCCAACGATAGCAGTCACCGCGGCATCCTTGTCTGACGCGCGATCCAAAAGAGCGGGGGGGCAGACGACCTGAGCTGTGCTGAGGAAACTATCCGCTGCCATATCGCTCTGAGCTCATCCGAATACCGTCAGGCGTCGTCTGCACCTGATTGGGTAATTTCATCCACGAGTTTAAGTCGCTGAATCTTTCCGGACGGCCCTTTTGGCAGTGTCTCCATGAGATGAAACGCACTGGGGGTCTTGAAGGCGCCAAGATTTTTCTCGCAATGTGCGCGCAGTGCTTCCATATCAATCAGGTTGCCGGGGCTTGCCACAACACAGGCGGCCACCTCTTCTCCATAGCGACTGTCTGCGATCCCGACAGCGGCGGCCTCGAGCACACCGGGGAACTGGTAGAGCACGTCGTCGATTTCCCTCGGCGCGATGTTCTCACCGCCTTTGATAATCAGCTCTTTTATCCTGCCGGTCACAAAGACATAACCGTCTTCATCCATCTTGCCAAGATCTCCGGTTCGATACCAGCCGTCGCTGGTAAACGCTTCGTCGGTCTTGTCCGCGTCTTTGAGATAACCCTTCATGACGTTGTGGCCGCGGATCTGGATTTCTCCCTCACAACCTCGCCCAAGCTCTGAATTGTGCTCATCCGCAATTCGGACCTCATTGCCGCAGCTCTTCCCCGGCGAACCGATCCGGTGTGCTTTGGGATTAAGCGGATTCGACAGGAGCGGTGCAGCGGTCTCGGTGATGCCCATCGTCTCAACCAGGGGAATGCCGAAACGCTCAACAAACGCCGTGTGTACAGCCGGCGGCAATGCCGCCGACGCAGAGCGCCCAAAACGCACATGGCCCAGAACTGCCCTGCCGGGCTGGGCGACGGCCTCTTCTGCACCAAGGAGATAGGAAATAATGGTGGGGACTGCACTAAACCAGGTACAACGGTGGGTGCTCACCCAGTCCCAGAACTTCGATACCCGGAATCTTGAGGGCATCACGACGGAAGACCCGCTGATGAGCGGCGCCATGACCGTGACCACCTGACCATTGATATGACAAAGCGGCAAAACACAAAGGGCGCGATCTTCTGAGGTCAAGTGATGTGCCGCTGCGGTGTTTGCACCGCCTGCTAGGAGGCTGGCATGAGAGTGGATCACCCCCTTGGGCCGCCCTGTTGTGCCTGAGGTATAGATCAGCAAGGCATCATCCTGCGGCTCAGGCGAAGCACAAGGTGCGACCGCCTCGCCATCGGGCAAATCGAGAGACTCGATCGCCTCGGTACGAATCACCTTGAGGTTCGGCAATGCTTCGTCCCGAATCTGGCTCGCTGCATCGGCGTTGCCCTCATCGGCGAACAAAATCCTGACTTCAGAATGGTCGAGCACATAACGCAGGGCCGCATCTCCTGCCACTGGATTAAAGGTCGCGACGGTGAAGCCCCCATACATACAGCCCAGGAAAACCTCAAGGGCCGACTGGCCGTTCGCACTCAGCATGCCGATGCGATCTCCCGGCGCCGCACCCAACGAATCAAGATAGGCATGCAGTCTCTGGCAGGTTGCCTGCAGCTGAGACCAGCTGACTTCTGAATCTGTATCCGGAAAGACAGCGAAAACTTGCTCGGGACAGGTTTGGGCGTACCGGTCAATCAGCTGGCGGATGGTCAGGGTGCTGCAGTCTTGCACCGCCGCAAAAGTCAGCGGCGCATTACTTTCCATGACGCGCCCAGTAATCTCCCAGCAACTCCTCCGGTGAGACTTCCTGCGCAGGTATGCTGCGAACGACCCGAACTGTATTGAGATAGTGCCGGTAATTCATGTTCTCGCTAATGCTGTTGCCGCCCCAACTGCCGCATCCCATCGAGAGCGAGAACGGCAACGCATTGTCAAAACTCCCGCCGGTCGCAAAACAATGCGCCTGGTTGACGATAACGCGACAGGTCGGCAATTCCATAGCGATCTGCATTGGGCGGGCATCATCGGC
>JAERSQ010000263.1 GCA_016845525.1 Pseudomonadota bacterium | reverse complement strand
CGCAGGAAGAAACCAAAACCGTTATTCCAGGCTAGGGATGCGTCCGGATTAGCGCAGCCAATCACGGTGAAACCGGAGATCGTAAGGAACACCCTGGTTTCGTCAGCCAAAAGCCCCAATGTGCTGGTGCTGTTTGGTACTGGAAAGTACATCCTCGAGGAGGATAAGACCTCCGTTGCGCCGCAGACTTTCTATGCTGTTTGGGATCAGGGAGGTAAAAAGTTGAAGAGACGCAAGCTAGCGAAACAAACCATATTATTTGAGACAAAAAGAGCCGCAGGGCGAGGTCGGGTCACAGACCCTGATCTGATCGTAGATTACCCCGGTATAGGAAAGCGGCAGTATGGGTGGTATCTGGACCTCCCAACAGAAGGTGAGCGTGTCGTTAATCATCCAAAGGTGCGGGGGGGCACCGTCTATTTTAATACCCTCATCCCCGACCCCAAGGACTGCGGCTTTGGCGGGACGGGTTGGATGATGTCTGTTGGAATTTTCAATGGGGGAAGCCCGGCATCCCAGAGTCCGGCCTTTGACTTCAACGAAGACGGGGCGATCACAATTGCTGGAGATACAGTCGAGTTCCGTGAAGAGCGATATGCCTATGCAGGCAAGATGTTTGAAAAGGGCGGTGAGCCCACGGGCCCTTCCATCATTGCCACTGGTGGGCGACACGTTCGTTATACGGTCGGAACCGAAACCGATGAGGCAGAGGAGATCGAAACAAACGTTTTGGAAGAAGGAGATCGCTTATCCGGTCGGATCTCATGGCAGCAGCTTTACCCTGAGGTAAAGATTCAGAGCCAGTAGCGATAGATTGGAAGACTCCTCCATTGTCAGATAACCGTGGCCTTTTAAGCAATGTCGACCAACCACTCGGACAACATTAGCCTATCAGAGGCGCCGGAGATTCTTCGGGACAATAAAGAGTTTGTCCTTTCGGAGTTGAATCGCTGCGGCAATGTCTTGGAATATGCTTCGACACGACTCAGAGCAGATCATGAAGTAGTGTTGGCCGCAGTAAAGAAATGGCCGGCGAACCTGCGATTTGCAGCCTTGGAACTGCGCAATGACCGGGAGATCGTGCTGGAAGCCGTAAGCCGAGTCGGTTTTGCACTTCAGTTTGCCTCGACCCTGCTCCGGGCAGACCAAGGCATCGTCAAGGCAGCGCTTCAAACAGATCCGAGGTTCCTAATCGATACACCCCGAAATCTTCTTCCAGGGGTGGTCAAGCTTCTTGAAAACAAGAGTGAAATACTCGGGTATGCTTCCGAGGAATTGCAGGCTAACCATGAACTTATTGGGCTTGCCGGCAAGGATTAAGTCTGACTTCGAAACACGACGGATAACTCGAGGCGGCCGGTTGGCTTTAGAAGATGGCGCTCCCTAGGGGAATCGAACCCCTGTTTCCGGCGTGAGAGGCCAGCGTCCTGACCGCTAGACGAAGGGAGCGTGTTTAAGGTGATCAGCCTTGGCGAGTTGATCCGAATTACAAAGCCCAAAGTCTGTATGTTACCCGGGTTTTCGGGTCAGGCTGAACAAAATCTTGACGAGGGCGTTTGGGGAAATCTTCGTTGGGACAGGTACAGGTTATTCGATAGGGTCTGAATCCAGAAACCGGTTGACAACATTCTCGAGCAGTTGACTGATGTTGTTGGTGTAATCGTTGTGGGATAAAGAGCCTGCAAAGGCTATTGATCCGGTCGAAAAGACGGCACCCCCGTTTTGCGTCTCATAGAAGACCATATCGCAGCGCACGTGCGGACAGGTCTCTCCGTTGACGGCTGAATGAGCGTGATGATAATCCTCAACCACCCAGTGAAAGTCAGCCCCGAAATCGTCTGCGGTGGCAACAACCAGGGCGTGAGAGGGGGTGCCCTTACGGACATCCGCACTGTCAATCTCACTGCCTGCCGCGCCGCCAAACACCAGCCCGAAATCCCCAATCGGCTCATCTTCAGCGATCCCGTTGAACATCCAGGAGCATCTGGGGTCGTGGCTGGCAGCGGTTCGGTGATACGGCCGGCTGAAGTTAAATCCCTGGGCAGAGAACCCTACGCCGCATAGCCTGTGGGGTGCGATTCCGGATCGGGACCACAGTCCTGACAGTTCCCCCGAGAAGCTCATGTGATATTCGCCGGGTTCAGCGATCCAACTGCGCATGCCATCTTCTGCCCGGCGCATTTCGATGGCGCCAGGAAATTCCGGGCTGTAGGCGACTCGCCAGTAAAACCCGTTGCCTCCCATGTAGATAAACCGGCCGCCCTGATGTTGGTAAGAAAGCAGGGCGTTCATCATCGGCAGGGAATAGTACTCGGGGTGGGTGCAGGTCATCACGCAGTCGTATCCTTCAATGAGGCCCAATCCCTCGGCATGCAGGTCATCATCCGTCACTACGTCGAAGGAAAAGCCTTTCTCGGCCAGCCAGTCGGTGATGTGGCTGTCTGCGTTGTATTGCCATAACTCCTCGTGGGGACCCATTCGCAGCATCGGCCGAAGGCGCGACGC
>JAERSQ010000262.1 GCA_016845525.1 Pseudomonadota bacterium | reverse complement strand
TGGACTGACCATGGCGACGCTCCAAAGGTCTTTACAAGCCTCGCAAGGGCGGAGGGAGCCTTCCTTGCTGCCCCAGAGCAATACTCGACCGATCTGCAATACGTGATGGCATCGCCAGCGCATGGGGAGCAGCTCGGTCGGCTCCACGTGACCATCACCCCAGGGTTTCGAAGGCCGGCAGGAGCGCCAATCTTCGTACTGAATCTCACTGCCCGAGGAGCGCCGATTGGGCCAGGGCTTCTTGGTGTCCAGACATTTGCTGATCTGGCGCACGAGTGGATCGTGCGTGGTTTCGCGGATCTCACCACCGATGCAATGCACAAGGCATGGAAACGAGAGGCATGACATGAGCGATCTGAAGGACCGACATCGAACGACGATGAGCGACTCCGACGTGACGAGCTGGTCAGGGAGAGGCTCGTATGCGTCTGGTTGGATGTCGGACGAGGATGTGTTTCCGGCGATTGGCGCACCCTTCTCGTTCACATCACGGGGCTACCGGATCTCGACGCGCTTCGGCGCCGGCGAGCGGGCGCGTGCCCTGAGCCGGCTCAAGGACAACTGGGACGGCCACTTTGCGCACGCGCCTCGCGAGGAAGTGGTCGAACGGGCAGCGACGCTCCTGGACGCGCTACCGGCGGGCATGCCGTATCCGGAGGTGAGCCCAAGCACCGAGGGTGGAGTGATTCTCGAGTGGGAGCAACCGGGCGCGGAGGTCCTGCTGATCATTGGGCCGACCGACATCGAAGTTTCAGTCGAGCTTGATGGAGTAGTGACTGAGGGCCCTCTCGCTGCGGTCGAGTCGGCCCTAGTGGCCACCTTGGCCCGTGTCGCCTCCGGCTCGTGATCACGCTCAACTGTGCCTCCCGATCCGTCATCCGAGTACGAGGACGATCTCTCGGTCGATGACGGCGATGTGCTCTATCGCCTCGTCGGGACTGGCAACACAAAGTTTGAGGACGGAGTCGCCGTGCGAGGGGCGACGAATGCGTTTCAGGACTACCCCCTGACCGGTTGCACGAAGTTGGCGCACCAGCGGTAGCGGTCTCGGTCTTCCTGGCCTCGGTCATGAGCGATCGTGGGATCTCGGTTCAGGACCTCATGAACCGTTGGGGATCCGGGTACGGGGTTGTCTCGATCACCGCCAGCGACGCGCGCTCCGAGGACCAGGGCGTCGTTCGTTGGCCCACAGAATCTGACCCCGAGCACGCAATGATCTTCTGCCTCAACGGTCCGAAGAAGAGCGGTGGCCAGAGCAAGCGACTGGCACGCAAGTCGGTTGTTGTAGTTGCCCCTGCCTGAACCGGGCGGGGGAGGATCTCGGCCAGGCTGAGTAGGTGCGGATTCCTGAGCGAACAGTCGACTCTCTGGTCGCAGTCGAGGTCGCACGACTGGCTCCTGCGTCAATCACCTCGTCGCCGACGGGTGGTACTCAGCCAGGCACTCTCGCAATCCACTCGGCGGTCGGGCCACAGGCCGTACCGGGCGCAATCGACGTGCGATTTGATGTCGAGGTCTTCGAGGAGGAGACGCCTCCAGCCTTTGTGGACCGGCCAGCGAGCGGGTAGGTGCCGAGACGATTGTGACCACGTCGTGACCACGGCCGCTCCAAGCTCTCGGCATCGTTCACCCCAAAACTGGCGAATCCCCCGCCGTGGCAGGGGATTCGGTCAGCGCGCCCGGAGAGATTCGAACTCCCGGCCTTCTGATCCGTAGTCAGATGCTCTATCCAGCTGAGCTACGGGCGCAGTTCTTTTCTTGTGAGGCGACCAGTGTAGGGACACCGAATCGACTTTCGCGGAGACGGAGGGATTTGAACCCTCGAACGCCTTACGACGTTACTTCCTTAGCAGGGAAGCGCCTTCAACCCAGATCCTCACGAGCGAGAACACTGTGAAAACAACTATCAGGGCACAGGATATCGGTTCGATGTGACGTTCAGGAAGTGGTCGTGGGCGTGCTGATCTGGAAGTTTTGCCTCAGGTTTTCCGTGCAGAGTGGACTTCTGGGGTGCACTTGTCCCACCTTTGTCCTGTGAACTGCCTGCCTTCGGCACCACAAGCCCTTCGTGATGGCTTGATTACTGCTTATGTGGCTTACGAGGAGGCTCTTTCAGGTAGTGAGATTGAACTGTCAGTTCGGACTGTGCAGAGTCTGTTGAGTTCGGCTTCTCACAAAACTGGCTCGGGTGTCCTTGTGAGGTGCCGAGAGACGGGCTGGTTGGACCTTGTTGCTCCTACGAAGGGGGTGAAGGGTGCTACCTACCGTCTTGGCTCTAGGTCTCTGGGTGATCGTGATGTCTGGGTTTCGTTGGGTACGTATCTGTTTGCTCGTTCTGGTGGGGTGTTCAATCACTGGTTAACGAGTCCTTGGCTTCTCTACCAAGGTCTTGGGGTTCCGAAGTGTCTGATGCTTGCTGTGATTCAAGAACGTGGGGAGTCTTCGCCGGCTGACATCAGTACTGCACTGCTCGGTCTTGTTCAGCCTCACAATGCCTCAAGGCATCTGCGTGACTTGTGGGAGAAGGGGTTCGTTGACCGGGATGAGTCATCGAAGCC
>JAERSQ010000261.1 GCA_016845525.1 Pseudomonadota bacterium | reverse complement strand
CGACGCACGTTGCACGCCTCCGCGAAGGAACCATGGAGATTCTTGAGCCGTACCCTGATGACTCATTCTTTGGACTGCAGGGTCAACAGGCAGCTGGCGAGGGTGAGGGTGCAGGTGAGGTAGCACAGTGACTTTTTCGATCGTAGGGATGTGTGAACGCACGGCAATGGCCGGGGTGGCCATCACCACCTCCAGTATCAGCGTAGGGAGTCGATGTCCCTGGGTCAGGGGAGGTGCCGGTGCCGTGGCCACGCAGAATGTCACGGACCCCTCCATTGGTAATGAAATGCTTGATTTGATGGCGCAGGGAGTTGATGCGCCGTCCGCGTTGGCATCGGTAATGGATGAACGGCCATTCGCGGAATATCGTCAGGTGACGGCAGTTGATCTCAACGGCAATGTCGCCGAACGCACAGGAACAGAGATTCTCGGTACCCACGCGGTGTCTCATGGTCATCAATGCGTGGCTGCAGGAAATCTGCTTTCGTCTACCAAAGTGCCAGCGGCCATGACCGAAGGATTCTCCCAACATGCGACTTCGCATCTGGCAGAGCGTCTTTTATCTGCGCTCGAAGCTGGCGTAGCGGCAGGCGGAGAGGAAGGCCCCACCCATTCGGCGTCGTTGCTGGTGGCCGGAGACAATACCTGGCCTCTCGTGGATCTGCGGGTTGATTGGTCCGATGACCCGGTGGGTGATCTTCGGGATCTTTGGCTGCGCTATCAGCCCCAGATGAATGATTATCTGGACCGCGCTTTGAATCCGGCTGTTGCGCCCGCATACGGGGTTCCCGGAGATCCGTGAGCGCTTCTGACAGCGGCGATCAGGCACCGGATCACGCGTTGTATCCACTGCTTGAGCAGTTAATCGCATTCGATACCACCAGCCGCAACTCCAATCTGGATCTCATTGCCTGGATCAAGAATTACCTGGCCGGTTTTGGCATCGACAGTCTGCTGGTTCATGACGAGACGGGCGCCAAGGCGAATCTCTACGCGACGGTAGGTCCTCAAGACACGCCAGGCGTCATGCTTTCCGGCCACACTGATGTGGTACCTGTGGACGGACAGGATTGGTCGACAGATCCCTTTGTGCTGAGTGCTAAGGATGGGGCACTTTTTGGGCGGGGAACCGCTGACATGAAGGGCTTTATTGCCTGCGTGCTTGCGCAAATTCCGCAGATGATGGAAAAGCCGCTGTTGGCGCCAGTGCATCTCGCGTTTTCCTATGACGAGGAGATCGGATGTATTGGTGTCCGCCGGCTCCTGGATGTGCTGACGCAGCAGCCCGTCAAACCCGCCATGGGAATTATCGGGGAGCCCACAACCATGAAGGTGATCAACGCGCATAAGGGTAAGCAGAGTTGGCGCGTTAATATCCGGGGGCGTGCGGCGCATTCGGCGTACCCCGTCGAAGGCGTCAATGCGGTAGAGATTGCAGCCGATCTGATCTGCCACATCCGGAATGTCTATAAAACGGTACACGAGCACGGCCTGATCGACAATGGCTATCGCGTGCCGCACAGTACTCTGCATGTCGGACCCATTGAGGGCGGGCGGGCGCTCAACATCGTGCCGGACGCCTGTGAATTCCGCTTTGAATTGCGGCATTTGCCAGAGGAGACAGCAGACAGCTATTTTCAGCAGATTGCATCTTATGTGGAACAAGAACTCCTGCCGAGGATGCATGCCGTCGATCCACAGACCTCAATTGTTATTGAGCCGCTTGCCGGGTATCCCGGACTCAACACGCCTGCCGATGCACCGGTGGTGCGCTTCGTCCAGATGCTGCTGGAGGATGGCAATGATCCTGAGAAGATCAGTTTCGGATCAGAAGCCGGACTCTTCGGTGATCAGGTGAAGATCCCTTGCGTGGTATGCGGTCCGGGAAGTATTCTGCAGGCGCACCGTCCGGATGAGTACGTGGAAGAGGTTCAATTGATGCAGTGCTGGCGGTTTATCGGACGGTTGGTCTCCCATCTGCAGTCCCGGGGGCTACAGCACTGAACCTGCGCTATTGCGCGAGATCGAGATAAAGTGATAACCCTATGAGAACAATCTTCAGCGAACAGCATCGGTTGCGCGATGCGAAAACCGAGTTATATGGCGGCGAGCTGGTAAAGCCGTTTGAACGTCCGTCGCGTGCCGATATGGTGGTTGAGGCAGTGCGCAATGCCGAACTCGGTCCGGTCGAGGCACCTGAGTCCTTTTCCATGGATCCGGTGCTGAGGATTCACGACGCCGACTTTGTGGCTTTTCTTGAGACGGCCTGGCAGGAGTGGAGCCAGACCGGATATGCCGGTGAGGCAATGGCATCTGTCTGGCCGGCAAGACGGATGCAGTGCCGGCCGCCCCGGTTTATAGAAGGGAAACTGGGCTACTATGCGCTGGCAGCCGAAACCTCCATCACGGAGGGGACCTGGGAAGCGGCGGTGGCTTCCAAAGACGTGGCGCTGACCGGGGCCAAAGCCCTTGCCGCAGGGGAACCCGGAATTTTCGCTTTGTGTCGCCCGCCGGGACATCATGCGGCGCGGGACATGTTCGGCGGATACTGTTTTCTCAATAATGCTGCGATTGCGGCCCAGTATTTGCTCGATAGCGGCTCGGAGCGGGTGGCTATCCTGGATGTGGATTTCCATCACGGAAACGGCACGCAGGATATCTTTTACGAGCGCGATGATGTGCTCTTCTGTTCGCTGCATGGTGACCCAGAGGACGCCTTTCCCCATTTTCTCGGCTACGCCGATGAGATGGGGTTGGGCGCAGGGATGGGCTATAACCGAAATTACCCGATGTCGCCCGGAACGCCTTTCAGCCAATGGCGTGAAGCCCTGGCCGATGCGCTGACTCACATCCGCGAATTTGACCCCCAGTATCTGGTGGTATCCCTCGGGGTAGACACGTTCGAGCATGACCCGATCAGTTTCTTCAAACTGACCACTCCGGACTACCTGACAACGGGCGAACTCATCGGTGGATTGGGTATGCCCACCCTGTTTGTGATGGAAGGCGGATACGATATCGGAGAAGTGGGCCTGAATGCGGTGAATGTGCTTAAGGGATTTGAAGCCTAGGCAAGACCGCTTCACCAGGGTAGCCATTTTGTAATTTTGTAATAGAGCCGAGTCAGAATATTCAAGAGGAAAAAGCAATGTCAGCACCGCACAAAAAATACGACACCCAAGCGCTGTGGGAGAAGGATCGCGACCACAATATTCACCCCTGGACCGACTTTGCCTCATTCAAGGAAGAAGGGTCTCTGGTGATGTCGCATTCCGATGGCGCCTATGTTTTCGATTCAGATGGCAATCGGTTCATGGACGGCATCGGCGGTCTCTGGTGCGTGAATATCGGATATGGCAACGATGAGATGGCTGAAGCCATTGCCGATCAGGTGCGACAGATTCCTTACTATTCGACATTCAATCACCTGACTACGCCGCCTGCGGCCACGCTGGCGGCGAAACTGGCCGAACTGACTCCCGGATCGCTAAACCACGTTTTTCTAGGGACTGGCGGCTCGATGGCGAACGATACCGCTATCCGGATCATTCATTTCTATTTCAACCGTCTGGGACAACCGAACAAAAAGAAGATCATCGCCCGCACCGACGGCTACCATGGCAGTACTTACCTCGCGATGTCGATGACCGGCGTGACCTTCGACCACCAGGGTTTTGATCTGGCGCCGGATCTGGTGCATCACATTCCGGCGCCCAACACCTATCGGCGTCCTGACGGTATGAGCGAGGCAGCCTTTTGTGATCAAACCGTGAGTGATCTTGAGAACAAGATCCTGGAACTCGGTCCCGAGAATGTTGCCTGTTTCATTGCTGAGCCGATTATGGGTGCCGGCGGCGTTATCGTACCGCCTGCGGGTTATCACCGGCGCACCCGTAAGGTGTGTGACAAGTACGATGTTCTCTATATATCCGATGAGGTCGTAACCGGGTTTGGCCGGCTGGGCCATTTCTTTGCCTCTGAGGCCGTTTTTGATTTTGTGCCTGATGTTATTACCTGTGCGAAGGGGATTTCCTCGGGCTACCTGCCGTTATCAGCGACAATTCTTTCTGAAAAGATCTATGACGTGATCAGCGTTCCCCAGGCGAAAGGCGCCATGTTCACCCATGGATTCACATACTCCGGGCACCCCGTCGTTTGTGCGGCAGGAGTCAAGAATATCGAGATCATGGAGCGTGACAATATTTGCGGTCACGTTCGGGAGGTGGGGCCGTATTTCGAGTCTCAGCTGAAAACACTGGGTGACTATCCGATAGTCGGTGATGTGCGTGGCAGTCACTTCATGATGTGTATCGAAAATGTTGCCGACAAAGCAAGCAAGGAACTTTTTGCTCCGGAGGTCGAAATTGGCAGCCGGATCGCACGGCATTGTCAGCAAAGAGGGCTGATTGTCCGTCCGATTGCGCACCTGAATGTGATGTCGCCGCCGTTGATCCTCGATCGTGGCCAGATCGACGAAATGATCGGGATCCTGCGGGCGAGCATTGAGGCCACGATGGATGAACTGGTTCGTGAAAATCTCTGGAGCGGCTGACAGATTCCTCGTCGTGGTGAGTGTTATGAGTGCCGCAAGAGTCCACTGCAGCAAGTCGCAAATCGTTGAAGAGGTAATAGGGTGACACAGACTGAAAAACCCGCTCAGGATCCCTGGTTGCTAACGCCCGGTCCGCTGACCACCTCGCGTAGCGTAAAAGAGGCAATGCTGCACGATTACGGTTCCCGCGATCAGCGCTTTATTGATATCAACCGCCACGTCCGAGACCGCCTGGTGGAAATCATTGAGGGGCAGGGATCCCACGTCTGCGTTCCGCTGCAGGGCAGCGGGACCTTCGTGGTGGAAGCAATGCTCAGCAACTTTGTCCCATCATCGGGAAAGGTTCTGATCCTCATCAATGGGGCATACGGCGCGCGTATGCAGGCGATTTGTGAGTATCACGGTCTTCCGTCGGATGTGCTGCAATGGCCGGAGGACAAACCGGTTGATCCCAAACAGGTCGCCGGGCGCCTTGCAGAGGATTCTGGCATCACGCATGTTGCTGTAGTCCACTGTGAGACCACAACGGGCATTCTGAATCCGATTCAAGCGGTCGGGAAAGTGGTGGCGGATGCAGGCAGGGCATTGCTTATCGATTCGATGAGCGCGTTCGGAGCGCTGCCCGTATCGGCGAAAGAGATCAAATTTGATGCCTTGGTCGCTTCGAGCAATAAATGTCTCGAGGGCGTACCGGGAATGGGATTCTGTCTGGCCTCGGAATCGGCTCTCGCGGCAACCCAGGGCAATTCGGATAGCCTGTGTCTCGATCTTTACCAGCAGTGGCGGGGATTGGAATCGAACGGGCAGTGGCGGTTTACGCCGCCAACACACTGTATCCTGGCGTTTGATCAGGCGCTGAAGGAGTTCGATGCCGAAGGTGCCGTGGCCGGCCGGGGCGGGCGCTACCGGGAGAACTGTGAGGCACTGGTCGCAGGAATGCGCGCCATGGGATTCGAGACGCTTTTGCCGGATTCACTGCAGGCGCCGATCATCGTTACCTTCAAAATGCCGGCGGATGCGGGATTTGACTTCCAGCGCTTCTACGATGGTTTGAGCGAAAGAGGTTATGTCATCTACCCAGGCAAACTGACCGTGGCGGAAAGTTTTCGGATGGGGTGCATTGGACGCCTTGGCATCAGTGAAATGCGCGGCGCGCTTGAAGCCGTGCGCATTGTCATGGGGGAGTTGGGTGTTGACTCAGGAAGTCCCGCCAACTGACTCAAGCCCGGTGCACTGAGTGTACGCACCAGCAAAGATCAGATCAAAACAAACACAAAGCGAATCAGAGTATGAAGACGATATCTGTCAACCAGAGAGACTATGCGTGGCCCAAGCAACCGCTGGTGGTGGTTTGTGTGGACGGCTCCGAACCCGGCGGTGAAGGATCCGACCATGGTGGTTATATCGAGCGGGCGATAGAGGCAGGGCAGGCGCCGTTTTTGGGATCGCTTCGTGAAAACGCCACGTTCGGTTTTGCTGATTGTGTCGTGCCCAGCTTTACCAATCCAAACAATCTTTCCATCGTCACCGGAGTGCCGCCGGCAGAGCATGGCATCTGCGGCAACTTTTATTACGACACGGACAATGACGTCGAGGTAATGATGAACGACCCGGCGTTGCTGCGAGCCCCCACCATTCTGGCCGGATTCAATCAGGCAGGGGCCAAGGTGGCAGTCGTGACGGCAAAAGACAAACTGCGCCGCCTGCTGGGCGTTGGCCTGGATATTGCGGGAGGAAGCGCGGTGTGTTTCTCCTCAGAGCTCGCTGATCAGGTCACATTGGCCGAGCATGGCGTTGAGAATATGGTCGATCGTGTGGGAATGCCGGTGCCCGATGTTTACAGTGCAGAGCTGTCCGAATTTGTCTTTGCCTCCGGCGTTGTACTGATGGAGTCAATGCGTCCAGACATTATGTATCTTTCCACTACGGATTACATACAGCACAAGCACGCGCCGGGCACGCCGGTAGCCAACGCGTTTTATGCCATGATGGATAAGTATCTGGCCAAACTCGATGCGATGGGTGCCGCTATTGCACTGACCGCCGATCACGGCATGAAAGCCAAGCACGCATCGACGGGTGAGCCAAACGTCATCTATCTCGAGCCGTTGCTCGCGCAGGCAGGATTAAATCAATTCCGAGTCATTCTGCCCATTACGGACCCCTACGTGGTCCATCACGGCGCGCTGGGCGGGTTTGCCACGGTGTATCTGGACAGTCATTCGGATCATGCCCGTGCCCGCGAAGCTTTGGATGGGTTGACCGGTATCGAAAGGGTTCTGACGCAGAACGAGGCTTGTGAGTTATTCGGGCTGCCTCCTGACCGCATTGGTGATCTTGTCGTGATCAGCACGCGTGACCATGTCCTGGGCAGCGCTCCCAAAAAGCATGATTTGTCCGGCTTGAAGGACCCGCTGCGCTCGCACGGAGGACTCTCTGAGCAACGGGTGCCGTTTATTGTGAACCGTTGCCTTAATGCAGATGCAACGGGCCGTCGTAACTTTGATATTTTCAGTCACACGCTGAATCATGTCGTGGAGGATGATTCATGAATGATGCCGCCGAAATCACCAAAGCCCCGATTCATGAGACCTTGCGGATCGGCGGCGAGAAGCCTGACCGTGACGAGCGTATCGAGGTCTTGAATCCCTGGGACAACAGCGTGGTGGGTACGGTTCCTCGTGCGACCCGGGAGGATGTCAGCCGTGCCTTCGATATTGCCGCCGCATACACGCCGACGCTGACCCGCTATGAGCGCCAGCAGATTCTGATGCGTACCGCCGAGATTCTGACTTCACGACGGGATGCAATCTCAGATCTGATTACTGCGGAACTGGGAATCTCCAAGCAGGATTCGCTTTATGAGGTGGGCCGGGCTTTTGACGTGTTCAGCTTGGCGGGGCAGTTGTGCATTATTGATGACGGTGAGATTTTCTCGTGTGATCTTACGCCTCACGGCAAGCAGCGCCGCATATATACCCAACGTGACCCGCTGAATGCGATCTCTGCGATTACCCCCTTCAATCATCCGATGAACATGGTCGCCCACAAAGTGGCTCCCGCGATCGCCACCAACAACTGCATGGTCTGTAAGCCCACGGAATTGACGCCGCTGACCGCACTCGCGCTCGCAGATGTGCTCTACGAGGCCGGATTGCCGCCCGAGATGTTCTCGGTCGTGACCGGACTTCCGGGCGATATCGGGGAGGAGATGATCACCAATGACCATATTGAACTCATTACCTTCACCGGAGGCGTGGCCGTGGGCAAACATATTGCCAATCATGCGGGATATCGTCGCACGGTACTGGAACTTGGCGGCAATTCTTCACTGATCGTGATGGAAGATGCTGATCTCGAAAAGGCGGCGGCAATGGCGGTACAGGGTGCAACCAAGAATTCGGGCCAGCGCTGTACCGCGGTTAAGCGCGTCCTTTGTGTTGAAAGCGTTGCGGATGAATTTGCGCCACTGGTGGTCAGGGAGGCCCAGAAGATCCGATATGGTGATCCGATGTCGCCTGATTCCGATATGGGAACCGTCGTGCACGAAGGGGCCGCACAACTTTTTGAAACCCGGGTCAATAACGCGGTCAGTCAGGGGGCCTCGCTACTCTACGGCAATGACCGTCGCGGTGCCCTGTATTCACCGACCGTTCTGGATCATGTTCCCAGGGATGCCGAACTGGTCGTTGAAGAGACCTTTGGTCCGCCGATTCCGATTATCCGGGTCAAAGATATTGACGATGCCATTGCAGTGGACAACGGAACGGCGTTTGGCCTTTCCACCGGAGTATGCACCAATCGATGGGATCATATCACCCGTTTCGTGTCGGAACTCAAAACCGGGACAGTGAATATCTGGGAAGTACCCGGTTACCGCATCGAGATGTCGCCGTTCGGCGGAGTGAAGGATTCAGGACTCGGCTACAAGGAAGGCGTCATCGAGGCCATGAAAAGCTACACCACAGTGAAGACCTACTCGCTGCCTTGGTGAAAACGATCACGCTGACGGATTGAGCGGCTCGCCCGAATAGGATAGATGGACGTCCCGTTGCGGAAACGGAATCACGATACCTTCGGCATCAAATTTCATCTTTACAGATCGAATGAGATCCCAGCGGACTTCCCAGATATCGTCTCGTGCGGCCCAGGGCCTGACCGTGAAATTGACTGACGAGTCGCCAAGGGAGTCCACTCGAATTTTCGGTTCCGGATCCTTCAATACCTTGGGGTGCTGTGAGACAACCTCCCAGAGGAGTCTTTCGACTTTCTCGATATCAGAGTCGTAGCTCACACCAAACACAAGATCCACACGGAGTGTCCGTTGGGCCGTCACATTTTTGATGACTGAGCCCCAGATCTTGTTATTGGGAATAATCAGGGTCTGGTTATCAAACGTGTGAATCGTCGTGGTCACCAGGCTCATCTTCTTTACCAGGCCTATTTCGCCTGCTACCTCTACATAATCATCAACATCGAACGGACGATAAATGAGGATCATTCCACCCGCGGCGAAATTCGCTAGAGAGTCCTGAAGCGCGAAACCAATAATAAATCCAGCGATACCGAGTCCGGCCAGCATGGGCCCCAGAGAAATCCCCATCTGACCCAGGGCAAGCAGAATTCCCACACCCATCGTGGCAGCGCCTACCGTCGATACGAGCGTATCTCGATGCAGTTTGGATAACGACGTGGCTGTTCTGCCAAGTGCTGCGTTTGTGGCGCGGCGTGCCAGGCGACTCAGCCAGCGCGCGCCAAAGAGGATCAGCAGAATAACAAGTGCATTGAGGATGACATTGGCTGAGTGTGCACTCAGAGCGGATCGAAGAGACTCCCAGTAGTCGAGAACGATGCTGCCCAGAATTTCTTTCTGAAATAGCTCTGTTGACAGGACACCTCGTTGCTTAACGATAGTGGCTCGATACAAGGCCGTGTCCAAGCCCAAGTCCTCAAGCGCCTTCGTGATGTCGATGAGTTGCGCGAGTTCTGTTTCATGACGGAGCTTAAGTTCCGTCTGCGCCCGGACAAAGTCCGGGTCCGACTTCGTCAAACCCTGTTCTCGACTTAACTCAAGGCTGGCGGCTGCAGAGAGCTCCAATAAAGCGACCAATCTCTCTGCGTGGGAAAACAGGATCAGTTCGGCCTGGCTTCGAAATCCGTTGCCTGTGATTCCCAGGGACTCTTGGGCAGGAATCACCTGGACCATTGCCGCCAGCACTTGATTGCGGAGCTGGTACAGGCTGTTGAGATAGGCTTTCCTGGAAAAACTGTCCGCTCCCGAGAGCGATCCCATCGACTCATCTGCATCCGTGATGCGTTTATCGAGCTCTTTCAGTCTCTGAATAATCAGATCATCAACACTTCCGAGTCTTTCCGTCATTCGAGATCGTACGGCAATCTGTGTCGCACTCTCGGCTGGCAGGGTCTCGATTTTTTCAATTATCCTGATAACGTCAGACAGAACATCGAGCGAATGTTGATCTCTTCTATACAGAAGCGCCGCATAGTCGGACTCCCGAACGCTCCGTTGGTTTATGTCCAAGTGTTTGGTGTTTTCTATTTTGCGATCTAGCTCAGCTTCGAGCGCGAGCAACTCCTGATCTGCTTCACTCAGTGTCGTCGCGTTCGACTCTTGTGCATAGGAGGCGCCGCCACCCATCCAGAATACAGAAAGAGCAAAAACGGCAGTCAGGGTAAAGGCTCGCATTGAAGAAGTCACCGGGAGAATGTTTCAGGTAATCAGTCTGAGTGTTATCAGAGTCGATTCGATGCATTGTGCCCGAAGCATAAATTAAGGTGTATTTATCTTCCAGTCGCTTTATCATCTCTGGCTTCGGGATTTGTTCATCCCTTTACCCGCGGAGAGGGTTAAAAACATGAATCGCCGCGAACACTGGCGGTCTGTCTATCGCAGTCGTCCGGCGGATGAAGTCAGCTGGTATCAGCCAGACGCTGATGTGTCGCTGTCACTGATCAGGGGCTGCGAACTGGAAAAGGACGCAGCGCTACTGGATGTCGGCGCGGGTGCCAGTGTGCTCGTGGATCACCTGCTGGATGATGGTTTTTCCGATATTACGGTGCTTGATGTCGCAAAAGAGGCGCTCGACTTAAGTCGCCGCCGCCTGGGTGCGCGAGCCGATCAGGTCTGTTGGCAGGTTGCGGATATTACCGAGTTCTTGCCTGATCGCTCCTACGACCTGTGGCATGATCGTGCCGTTCTGCATTTCTTGACCACCCCCCGGCAGCGTGCTGCTTATCGTGTAGCGCTAGAGCAAGCACTCAAGCCCGGTGGGCATCTTGTGGTGGGCACCTTTGCAATCGATGGGCCGACACGATGCAGCGGTCTTGAGATCGTCCAGTACGATGCGGCAAAACTGCTGGAGATGCTGGGCCCGGAATTTGTATTGCGTGAGGAGCAAAAAGAAGCGCATGTGACCCCGGCAGGTGCGATACAGCAGTTTGCCTGGTTTGCTTTGCAGCGGGTTGGCAGCTAAAACCGAATTCGGGTCTTGCTGGGCAGCACCTATGAGAATTTCTTCACGTAGGCTGCTGCCTCCAGTGCGCAAGCGTGCCCGCGCTCGAGACCGCCATTGACGGTACTGGGTTGGGAAGAATGTGTGGCCTCTCCTGAAAAAAAGAGCTTTTCGGCGAGGGCGGCGCCGAGTTCCCGACGGGCGGCAGTCTTACCCGGCCTGACGGACGAATAAGCACCGTCGAATAACGGGACTTTGCCGCAGGCGGTAGCAAAACCCTTCAGCAGTTGCTTTTCGATGTCGTTGCCCAGCATGCTTTTGAGGCCATCCAGGCCATAGGCTACTGTGGTTTCCATTGATTCAGCCTCCAACGCTCTTGCCTGACTGCCGCCGATATAACCGTAAGTCAGATTGGCGTTATGTGTGTTCGTCAGATAACCCACTCCGGTTTCGTCAGTTTGCTGTTGATAGACATAGGCATCCTGGCCGAAGCCGAATATGTCTTTTTTAAACAGCAGGCCGATGTAATTCATCAACGCCATATCAATATCCTGGATAGCCTGTTGCTTCTGTGCAGGCAGGGAAGGGGTAAAGTGGATCCGCTCAGCGGCGAGTACTCCGGCTGAGACGGTCAGGATGGCGGCCCGGGCCCGTATCGTCCCTGCAGACGTCGTAACAGTCACATCCGGTCCGCTCCAGTCTATCCCCGACGCACCGGTTCGCAGGCGAACCGGAACTGCTCGGCCATAGTCGGCCACCACGGCGCCATAGCCCTGAGTGCAGAACCAACTGGTCGCATCGAGACTGTTCCACCAGCTTTTGGGCGACCAATCCTCAGAATCCTGTGCCATGTCCCAGACACCATACTCGGAAGCGACGGTGTAACCCCAGGGGGTTGCAAAAAAGTCTTCGCCAAGAGCGGAGCGGGCGTTGTCGTCAGATCCGCTTGCACTGCTCAATGCCGAACGCTTGATTCGACTGTTGAAAAGCGCGTCCGTCTGGTAAAGATCAGCCAGTTCACCGCGGGTTGCCTGCCTCTGTCCGACAAAGTATTCAACCCGTCCTGGATCCGGGTAGACATCAAACCCGCGAGCCTTGGCGTGACTCAGGAGCGGGTTGTCCGGGGATGCGCGCATCCAGTGCGCGTGGGTATCGAAGGGAACGCCGAAGATAGAGTGATTGGTATGTACTCTTCCGCCGATACGGTCATTGGCATCAATCATGATGAATGTGATGCCCTGGTTCGCCAGTGTTCGGGCAGCTTCAAGACCGGCAATTCCGGCACCAATGATGACTACATCGGGATTGCTCGGGAAGTCTGCAAAGGCGACGGAGGGCATCAGCGATGATGCGAGTGCTGTCTTCAGGAATTGACGGCGGTGATGCAGGAGCGTGTTAGCCATTGCATTCGGATAGGGAGTCAGCGAGGTGGGTGAGGATACTCCCATCCTTGCCGTAAATCAGAAAAATTGTGTGGTTGCCTTGTAAATCGGCTTCTGCGTAAGATGGGTTCTGTTAGGGACCAGCACCGGGTATTCCAGTGGAAATCGCTTCGCTGCCGATTATCGACATTAAAGCGTTTGAGAGGGGAAATCCTGATAAAAAGCAGGAGATCTCTCATGCATAACCCGCAACATGATCTCCTATTCGAACCGGTCGACATCGGTCCGGTGAGAGCCAAGAACCGTTTTTATCAGGTGCCACACTGTACGGGGCTGGGCTGGCTGCGGCCTAAAATGGCCGCGGCGCTGCGGGGCATGAAAGCAGAGGGCGGCTGGGGGGTGGTCTGTACTGAATGGTGCTCGATTCACCCGGCTTCGGATGATTTGCCCCACCCGAATGCGGCTTTGTGGCACGACGATCACATCAAAGATCAGGCGCTGATGACACAGGCGGTACATGATCACGGCGCACTGGCAGGGGTGGAGCTTTGGTTTGGCGGCGCTCGGTCAGCGAATCATTACACGCGCGAAACCGCCGTTGATGTCGCCAGTATTCCGAATCTTGCGGGTCATCCGTATCAGCCAAGATCAATGGATAAGTCGGATATCCGAGAGTTCCGGCGTTGGCACCGCGAAGCGGCGCTTCGGGCAAAAGAAGCAGACTTCGATATTGTGTATGTGTATGCCACCCACGGCTACCTCTTGTCTCACTTCCTGTCGGCGCAGACCAATACCCGGGTCGATGAGTATGGCGGATCCCTGGAGAACCGGACCCGACTGCTCCGGGAGCTCATTGAAGACACCAGGGAAGCCGTGGGAGACCGCTGTGCTGTTGCCGTACGCTACTCGGTCGGCGGTGATGATGGTGAGGCGGCGGAACTGACAGCAGAGCGCCGTGATCGCCTTGAGATGTTGGCGGAGCTTCCCGATCTGTGGGACATCAACATCAACAATTATTACCAGGAGATGGGTGTCTCACGTTTCTTCAAGGAGGGATCACTTGAGGAATACATGTCTTTCGTGAAGTCAGTCACGACCAAGCCGGTGGTGACGGTCGGCCGGTTCACCTCACCCGATACCATGGCATCCCAGGTGCGGCGGGGCATCGTGGACTTCATCGGTGCGGCGCGCCCCTCAATCGCGGATCCATTTTTACCCAACAAAATCCACGAAGGGCGGGCTGAGGACATTCGCGAATGTATCGGTTGCAATATCTGTTACACCGGAGACGGACTGGGCACACCGATCCGCTGTACCCAGAATCCAACGATGGGAGAAGAGTATCGGCGCAACTGGCACCCCGAAGTCGTTGCCAACCGGGGTTCGGATGCTGAGGTTCTGATAGTGGGTGCGGGTCCTGCGGGCATGGAAGCCGCCCGTATGCTGGGGCAACGCGGCTACCAGGTCATGCTGGCAGAGGCAACGCGTGAACTCGGCGGGCGGGTCGCGCGAGAAGCCGCGTTACCCGGTCTGGGCGAATGGATTCGGGTTCGTGACTACCGACAGCAGCAGATTCAAAAGATGACTAACGTGCAGGTCTTTCGTGAGAGTGAACTCGGCGCCGATGACGTGCTCGCAACAGGTGCTGATCATGTCGTCATCGCGACAGGCGCGCGCTGGCGAGCGGATGGGTTTGGTCGGTCGCACCCTTATCCTCTGGAGGCCCTCAATCCCGCAGCAAACATCCTCACGCCGGATGACATCATGGCGGGGGAACTCGCGTCAGGCCCGGTGGTGGTCTATGACGACGACAGTTTTTATATGGGGGGATTGGTCGCAGAGAAAATCAGTCTCGCCGGTCAAGCGGTCACCCTGGTCACGCCCGAAGACGTCGTCTCTGACTGGTGTGACTACACCTCAGAGCGCTTTTATGTGCAAAAACGTCTTCTGGAATTAGGCGTCGCCCTTCAAACCGGCCATCAGTTGATTTCATATGATGGCCAGGATGTTCGGATTGCGAGCGGTTACACTGATCAGGAGCAAACGCTTGGTGCCAATGCTCTCGTGCTGGTGACCGCCCGACAACCCAACGACACGCTGTATCAAGTCCTGAGAGAGCGCCTTCACGAAACATCGGCTTCAAGCGGGCCGACCCTCCATCGTATCGGTGACTGTGATGCGCCGGCCATCATTGCCGCGGCGGTTTATGCGGGGCATCGTTTCGCCCGCGAACTGGATACGGACGCGGGCGAAAGAGGGCAGCCACGATACGAATAGTGTGGCCGCCTTCCTAACGCGAGATCACATTGTGATCTGGACCGTAGGGAAATCCGGTGACATTTTCTGAGCCGTTTTCCGTTAGCACCAGAATGTCGTGCTCCCGGTAACCGCCCGCGCCGGGCTGTCCTTCCGGAATGGTCAGCATGGGTTCCATCGAGACCACCATATTCGGTTCAAGAACGGTGTCGATGTCCTCGCGCAGTTCCAGCCCCGCTTCGCGTCCGTAGTAATGGGACAGTACGCCGAAAGAATGTCCGTATCCAAATGTGCGGTACTGCAATAGATCGAGTTCGGCAAAATGCGCATTGATTTCAGCACAGATGTCAGAGCAACGGGCGCCGGGCTTGATCAGCGATAGGCCAAGTTCATGGGCCTCGACATTGGCCTGCCAGATCTTCAGCGAGGCCGGATCGACTTCCTCGAGAAACAGGGTGCGCTCAAGCGCTGTGTAGTACCCGGATATCATGGGAAAGGTATTGAGGCTCAGAATATCGCCGCTTTCCAACTGTCGAGTCGTCACCGGATTATGGGCGCCATCCGTGTTGATGCCGGACTGAAACCATACCCAGGTGTCCCGGATTTCACTGTCGGGATAGGCCTTGGCAATCGCGAGTTCCATTGCATCGCGGCCCGCCATGGCGACATCAATCTCTCTTGCACCTGCCTGAATCGCGTCCCGTACTGCGGCGCCGCCGATATCGGCAACCCGCGCGCCGCCTTTGATGAGTGCAATTTCTTCTGCAGATTTAATCATTCGCAGGGTCATGATGTCGTTGCTGATGTCTTCAGCTTGAAGATGGCTATTGAGCGACTCCATCTTCTGCCGGGCGGTCAGGGTGAGATGATCACCTTCAATACCGACGAGATCAGTCTCGGGTAACACATGGTTTACTGCGCGCCAATAATTGTCCCGTTTCCAGTCGGTATAGATCAGGTTGTCACCATAACTGCGCCGCCAGGGTTGTCCGAGATCGATGTTTGCCGAGATGGCGGTACAACCGGTTTCGGTGACAATGCACGCATAGGGCCGGCCGAAGCTGCAATACAAGAATCCCGAGTAGTAGGCGACGTTGTGCATTGAGGTCAGCAGGACAGCACGAAGTCCTTTGTCTGACATCAGTTGCCTAAGCGCAGTTAGCCGTCTTTCGTATTCAGCAGAAGAAAACGGGAGTGGACTTTTCGACCCATTGTGAAGTTCAAAAAACTCGGGTCTTTGGGAAACGGTATTCATCTTGATCACCTCGTGTTGCCCGGGCGACGTTGAATACCTTTTGCCCGGGAATTCATCCGGGCGTACAGGATGACTCAATACTGTGTGCGGAGAATCCTGAACACAGTGCCAAGTGTGGACGTCCGCGACGCCATCGCGAACGAACGCGCATTATAGGAAGGGGTAGGGGTGCTTTTCAATAGAGCGTTTGACGACACCGAGAGCGCTCAAAACCCTATAATTTAGGGCACTTAACTCTTGCGGCGACGGGTGTCGCCAACACCGTTGGGGCGCAAAGCCATGATCTCAAAGCCGATTGTCTGGATGGCGCTGCTGGCGCTCACGACTCCTTTGTTGGCGTCAGATTTGGAAAAAGAAGAGCGCTGGCGTGAGCAGGTGGAAGATTCGATCATGGATGGCGAATCGGTTGATCTTGTGGTCGAGGGCCGGAATGTTTTCGCGATCTATACGGAGGCGGAAGAGGGCTCAGACAAGGGACTAATTGTCGTCCATGGTACGGGCATCCATCCGAACTGGCAGCAGGTGGTGCAGCCTATTCGGGTCGAGATGGCGGGATATGGCTGGAATAC
>JAERSQ010000260.1 GCA_016845525.1 Pseudomonadota bacterium | reverse complement strand
AAGCTAACTTTGTCAACTACAACGGCGGTCTGGGCGAGGTCCGAACCCAGGTGGAATCCGGCAACGTGACATGGGACATCATCGATGTCCTGCCTCACGAAGCCCGCGTTGGCTGTGATGAAGGTCTTTTTGAAGAACTGCCGAGAGATGTGTTTGTCCCGGCGCCTGATGGCACCTCAATGGATGACGACATCATGGTCGAAGTCCCGAACGACTGCGTCGTGCCTCAGATCTTCTGGTCTTACGTTCCTTTCTATCAGAAGGGCGCCTTTGATGGAAATCCGGCAGGTGATCCGAAGACCATCGCAGACTTTTTCGATGTCGAAAAATTCCCGGGTAAGAGAGGTATTCATACCTGGGGTAACGCTCTTGTCGAGATGGCTCTGATGGCAGACGGCGTGGCACCAGGAGATGTCTATTCAGTGCTCGACACGCCCGAAGGCATGGATCGCGCCTTTGCCAAGCTAGACACCATCAAGGACCACGCCGTCTTCTGGTCATCAGGTGCCAAGCCGCTCGAGCTCGTCACCAGTGGTGAAGTGTCAATGTCTTTGGCATACAACGGCCGTATCGGTGCCGCCATCCTCTCCGAAGGCGCGCCCTTCGTAATCAACTGGGATGGCCAGGTGCTTGAGGAAGAATGGCTTGCCATGATCAAAGGTACCCCGAACGCTGACGAAGCGCTTAAGTTCCTGATTCATGCAAGTGCTCCAGAGCAACAGGCAGGACAGGCCAAATGGATCACCTATGCGCCGATGCGTGCGTCCGGTATCGACATCATTGAAGCCGGCGAGCCCTGGTTCAACACCGGCGTGGACATCATGCCGCTGATGCCTAACGCACCTGCTGCGCTGAGCGAGAAGCATTTGTTCGCCGACCCGAGCTGGTGGGCGGATAACGGGGATTCGATCTCCGAACGCTTCACGGCGTGGTCCGGCCAATAGGCATTTGCTGAAGTTCTAAAGTAATGTGGTTCTAGATTAGCCAGGGTGTCTGCCTTTAAGCAGGCACCCTGGTTTTTTCTTCAGGATCCACAGTCAATCCAGTAGAAATACACACCTCACATGGCAGCCAGCAACGCCGACACCGGTCAGCCCCTGCTGACGGCTGACGGGACACCACTGAAGACCAGCCTGCAGCGCTCAATGCGCCGCAGCAAACTTCGGGCTGCGATGCTTGTGTTGCCGCCGCTGGTATTTCTGTTAGCGTTATTTATTTTTCCCATTGGCAATCTGCTTACCCGCAGCACCGATGACACGATAATCAATCACCAGCTGCCGCTGACTTTCGCCATTTTGGATGAATGGGACCGTCAACAACTACCGGATGAGTATCTCTTCGAGGCAATGTTTCTGGACCTCACCAGTCTGAACAGATATCTCATCAAAGATAACTTCGCGACGGCGGTGAATCCTGATGATCCAGCGTGGAAGATTCAGATACCGAAAAAAGGCCCCTATCGGGATGCGATGATCACAATCGCGCCGCACTGGAAAGACGCAAAGACGTGGCTGCCGATTTATGAGATTGCGATAACCGCAGCCGAAGCGACCGGAACCGAGAGGGAAGTCAAGCATCAGCAAAAGCGGGCCCAGTTCAAGATCTGCTCGATGCTAACGCCACTCACCAATGCGGCATGCTCTAAATTATACAAAGCACTCAATCAATGGGATGGCGTGAGTGAGCCCGATGAGAGCCTTTTCCAGGCACTGTACAAAGACCTGGCGTCGGCCAATAAATTCCTGCTTGGCAAATCAAGCACGCGGATGAACTACGAAAAGCCCGGGTTCAAAAGCCTGATTAAAAAATCGGGTCGGAAGCTCAAGAAGGTCAACGAGCCGCCCTATAAGGAGGCCATGATCAAGGCTGATAAACGTTGGGGCGATATCGGTTTCTGGCATGCCTTGTTGGCGATGCAAAAGCCCCAGACCAGCGGTTATTACCTTAATGCGGTTGACCGGAAGTGGGATGAGAACCGCGAGGTGGTAATGCAGCCCGAAGAACGCCGGGTCTACGTGATGCTGTGGTGGCGAACGTTTCTCGTCAGCCTGATCGTGACACTGGGCTGTCTGATATTGGCCTACCCCGTTTCGCACCTGCTTGCTACGCTGCCGCTGAAATACTCGAATTTACTGATGATCTGTGTGCTGATGCCGTTCTGGACCTCACTGCTGGTCCGGATCGTGGCGTGGATGGTCATGCTGCAGCAGGAGGGCGTGGTGAACGATACGCTGGTCATGCTGGGTCTGCCCGATGAGCACCGCCTGCCGATGATGTACAACTTCACCGGCACGATTATCGTGATGATCCAGATTCTGCTGCCTTTCATGATTCTGCCGATATACAGCGTTATGAAAACGATTCCGCCAAGTTATATGAAGGCCGCACAGAACCTTGGAGCGCCGCCATCGTTGGCCTTTCTGAGGGTTTATATGCCGCAGACGCTTCCGGGAATCGGAGCCGGCGTAATTCTGGTCTTTATCGTAGCGATCGGTTACTACATCACTCCCGAACTCGTGGGCGGCAAGGACGGTCGACTGATTGGCAATATGGTGGCTTACCATATGCAGAAATCTTTGAACTGGGGACTGGCCGCCGCGATGGGCTCTATTCTTCTGGCAGGCATCCTGATTCTGTACTGGATCTACGACAAGATTGTCGGCATCGACAACATGAAGCTGGGCTAACGCAATGGCACTTCCAGTCTACGCCACCCCTGCACAACGGCTCTGGCACTACATCTATCTCGTTATCTGTACGCTGGTGCTGTTTTTTCTGGTGATGCCCCTGGTAGCCGTGATTCCGATTTCGTTCAGCATATCCCCTTTTCTGCAGTTCAC
>JAERSQ010000259.1 GCA_016845525.1 Pseudomonadota bacterium | reverse complement strand
CCCGATAACAGCCGCCCCGGTGGTGAGTGTCGTCACGAACCCGATTTTGACCTTGTCCGCGGCGCTGACAGGTAAAGTCAGCAGTGCTGCAACAACCGACAGTAAAGCGATTCGAAGTTTCATTCTTCTTCCTCCTTGCTCTTTGAATATCCACCCTCTATGCAGGCGGTGTTTGTGTTTACAAAACCTCTTCCGGGAGTACCGCCCTCTCTAACCAATGCGGAGGCTAAACTCTCGAAAGTGCACTTTCTTCATGCTGGATAGCGTAAGACTTTAACGGCGTCGCTGAAGCACTGCAACAGGGTCCAGCAGGCCTGAGGTCAGCCTCGGTCGCTCAGAAATCCAGGCTGCCACGAGCAAAGTGAGAAAGACTGGAGAAATCTGCAGCAGGCGGCAAGCGTCACATCTGGCTGATCGCGGTACACCGTATGACCACAGTCCACAAATATGTCGCGTCGACAAGGTCCCCGGACCCCGGATTCGACAGCTTGCAACTGAGCTTCTGTTCCATATTGATCTTGATCCCCCTGAAGCATCAGCACAGGCGCCGTAATCTTGGGAAGAAAATGTTCGATGTTCCACTGACGAAAATCGGCATCAAGCCAGATATCGTTCCAGCCCCAGAAGGTCTGATCGACTGAATCACCGTGGTACCGCGCAAGGCGCTCTGGCAAGTCAGTACTGCAATACAGTTTTGCCGCCTCTCTGATACTCGTGATGGTAAGCAACTCAACAAACACATGCGGCGCCAACAGGATTAGGGCCTTGATCCGGGCGCCTACTTCACTACCGGCATGAATCAACGAAATCGATCCGCCATCACTATGGCCCACTAAAATGGCTGACTGAATACCGAAAGCGTCCAGCACTTCTGGAAGCACCTGCTGTGCTTCGTTGTGCATATAGTCCGTACGCCGCGGCAAACTGGCAGGATTAGATCCACCATAGCCAGCCCGACTGTAATTCAGGGCTCCCAGGCCAGTAGCCCCGGCGAGTTGTTCGGGGAAATTACGCCACATTTGCACACACCCCAGACCTTCATGCAGAAACACCAAGGTCGGCGCAGAGGTCGAGGGCGGAGGCCCCAACCACTGGTACTCCAAGTCACAGCCCTGGATCTTAATCTTGCCGATAACCTCAGACACGGCTAAGGGCCAGATTGCTCACGTAGGCAGTAACGCCGCACCTTGCCAGTTGCGGTTCGAGGCAGAGCATCCAGAAATTCGATCGACCGAGGATACTTGTATGGCGCCAAGTGTTCGCGCGCAAAACGCTTCAACGTCTCTGCCACATCGTCGCCAGTCCGCGTCGGATCTTTAAGCACAACAAAAGCCTTCGGCTTGATCAAACCTCCCGCGTCTGGGTGCCCCACCACAGCACACTCGGCGACCAGGGGATGCTGAATCAACAGCGATTCGAGCTCAAAAGGCGAGACCCAAATGCCTCCAACCTTAAGCATATCGTCACTTCTTCCGCAGTAACGATAGGTGTGGTCTGGGCCAAGAAAAAACTGATCACCCGTCCGCGTCCAACGCCCGACAAAGGTCTGAACACTCTGTGCCCGACGGTTCCAGTAACCCGCGCCCGCACTAGGTCCTGCTACCATCAATTCGCCTGTTTCACCCGGCGCCACCTCTTTCCCGGCATGATCCACCAACTTGATCTTGTATCCGGGCACAGCAACACCAGTCGAACCGTAACGAACCTCTCCCGGCTGATTACTGAGAAAGGTCTGCAGCATTTCGGTAGTGCCCAAGCCGTCGATTAACTCACGACCGGACAGCGTCTGCCATTGCCGTCCAATTTGCTCTGGAAGCGGCTCACCGGCAGATAAGTACAGGCGCACTGCAGCGAGACAACTTGCCTCATCGACCCCAGGGAGCGCTAAAAGATTGTGGTATATCGTGGGCACACCACAAAATACCGTGGGGCGGTGCTGATCAATAACACTTAACACATTCTCAGGCGTTGGCCTGCATGCGCTGACAATTGAAGTTGCCCCGACCGAGAATGGGAAAGTCATACTATTTCCCAGGCCATAGGCAAAAAACATTTTTGCTGCAGAAAAGATGCGATCGGACGAACCGATACGCAGCACTCTCTGACCATACAGTACTGCGGTCTGTATCGGACTTCGATGCAGGTGTACCACGGCTTTGGGAACACCAGTCGAACCCGAGGTATAAAGCCAGAATGCCGCATCGTCAGCGGTGGTCTCAGCAGCTTCAAGCGCCGCCGGTGCTGCCGCCATCAGCTTCGTCAGATCGCCCGCGCTGGCCTGGCTGGCACCTGCCGTCAACAGCCGGCAGGGAAAGTTTTGGTTAATGACCGTGCTTTGAAAGTGCATCTCCCCCTTCAGATCAGATACCACTACTCGCGGTCGGCTATCACGGAGCAGACCGTTGTAATCGTCCTGAGTTAACGCCGGATTGACGGGAACCGGCACAGCCCCGATCTTCACTGCGCCCCAGAACACGGACACAAAATCGATGCCACCATCGAGGCACAGCAGAACCCTTTGCTCTATCCCCGCACCCGCTTGACGCAAGACGTGGCCGGCCTGATTGACCCGCTGACACAGTTCCCGGTAGGTATAACGCCCACTGTCATCGATCAACGCAATCTGTTCGCCACGGCCTTCGACTACATTCCGATCAATAAACTCCAGCGCCGCGTTATAGCGCCGGGGCACCGCTATCTGCAGCGGATCAGACACAGCAGGGATTCGTGCAAACGGGTCCGCGCGATCATTCATGGCGTCATCTGACGGAAGTATCTAGACGCGTACTATTATCCGGCTATCCGACCCGTTCCAACACCAGTGCCGATCCCTGCCCCACCCCCACACACATGGTGCACAAACCGTAGCGGCCCTGCTGACGTACGAGCTGATTGAGCGCTGTGGTGACCAGCCGGGCGCCGCTCATCCCAAGCGGATGACCGAGCGCAATCGCCCCGCCATTGGGATTGACTCTTTCGGCATCATCTTGCAGTTGCAATTTGCGCATCACGGCCAATACCTGGGCGGCAAACGCCTCGTTAATCTCAATCACATCCATCTGCTCCAGCGTCAGGCCCGTTTGCGAGAGCACCTGATGCACAGCAGGCACCGGACCCATCCCCATCAGTCTTGGCAGCACCCCAGCGCTGGACATCCCAAGCACCCGGGCCCGAGGCTGGAGATTGTGATGTTTGGCAGCCTCTTCGGAAGCCACAATCATGGCGCAGGCACCATCATTGATGCCTGCCGCATTACCGGCAGTCACGCTGCCACCCTCGCGGAACGGTGCAGGCAAGGCGCTGAGATCCTCAAGTTCGGTGTTTGGGCGGGGATGTTCATCGCAATCTACGACGGTCGGCTGACCGCGCCGCTGCGGCACGGTAACCGGTATCAACTCCTGGGCCAGTGCGCCGCTTGAGATCGCGGCACCCGCCCGCTGCTGACTGCGCCACGCAAAAGCATCCTGATCTGCCCGTGATATTCCGTACTCACTGGCGACGTTCTCGGCGGTCTCTGGCATGGAATCGGTTCCATAAAGCCGTTGCATCTGCGGGTTGATAAAGCGCCAACCTATCGTCGTATCGTAGATCTCCGCCTGACGACTGAAGGGCGTTGTGGCTTTAGGCATCACCAGCGGTGCCCGCGACATGGACTCCACACCCCCAGCGACCAGCCACTGCGCCTCACCGGTGCGGATAGCCCGTGCAGCCTGGCCAACCGCCTCCAGACCCGAGGCGCACAATCGATTAAAGGTCACACCCGGTACATTTTCTGGCAAACCCGCCAACAACGCGGCCATTCGCGCAACATTGCGATTGTCCTCCCCGGCCTGATTAGCGCAGCCATAAAAAACATCCTCGAGTGCTGTCCAGTCAGCATCGGGGTTGCGCTCCATCAAGGCCCTGATGGGCGCCGCTCCTAGGTCATCTGTGCGGACGGATGCCAATGCGCCGCCGTAACGACCAATCGGGGTGCGCACCGCATCGCAGATATAGGCTTCCATCACCAACTCGCTCGCATGTTCCAAAAATAGGCTATTCCCTGAACAGGGCTAATTTGTTTTCTGATTTTGCGCACGCAACTTAAAACGCTGAATCTTACCGGTAGCCGTCTTGGGCAGTTCGTCAACAAACTCAATCCACCGTGGATACTTGAAAGGCGCTAACCGATCTTTGACGAACGCCTGCAATTCGGCCACCAAGTTGGGAGAGGCCGTGACACCTTCCTGCAAAACAATCACTGCCTTTGGCTTGACCATCCCCTGATCATCCTCCTGGCCTACTACCGCTGCCTCGAGAACCCGACTCTCGCCAAGCAAGGCACTTTCCACCTCAAATGGTGATACCCAGATCCCACTCACCTTGAGCATGTCATCCGTACGGCCGCAATAACAGTAATAACCTTCTTCATCAAGATAGTACTTATCCCCCGAGCGGGTCCACTCACCCTGAAAGGTGTTCAGGCTCTTGTCGCGCTGATTCCAGTAACACGACGCGCTAGAGGGGCCGCAAACCAGTAATTCACCGATTTCACCGGCAGGAACCTCAATATCATTCTCACCCACAATCCGCAGTTCATAACCGGGAACTGGTTTACCGCTACTCCCATAGCGGATGTCGCCGGGCTGGTTGCTGAGGAAGATATGCAACATCTCCGTACTGCCCAGTCCGTCGAGTATCGGGACCTGAAACCGCCGCTCCCAGTCGCGACCGACCTCTTCCGGCAAGGCCTCACCTGCCGACACACACAGGCGCAACTGATCGGATGCTTGACTTCGGTCGTTGCCGGCGTCCGCAAGCATCGCACCGTACAGAGTCGGCACGCCGTAGAAAATAGTCGCAGCACACTGCTTGAGCCGATCCAGAACAGCGTGAGGAGTCGGCCGCTGCGCCAATAGCACTGCGGTCGCGCCAACGTGAAACGGGAAAGACATCGCATTGCCCAAACCATAGGCAAAGAACAGTTTGGCTGCCGAAAATACGACGTCTTCTTCACGGATACCCAGGACACCCTGGCCATACAGGTGGGCTGTCTGTACCAAATCAGAATGACGGTGAACCGCCCCCTTAGGGGTGCCGGTGGAGCCAGAGGTGTAAAGCCAGAATGCCGTGTCATCACAGGTCGTGGAAGCCGCCTGAGTCATAGGTGAACTTGCCGCCAGCAGGTCATCGAGACTCTGGTGATCATGGCTCTCACTGCCCGACACGATTACCTGCTCAAGCAATCCGTGCTGATCCAGGTGCCTGGCGAATCCATCGTAAAGTGCCGAACTCACCACCAGTGCACGGGCGCGGCTGTCATCCAGCAAATAGGCGTAGTCCTGCTGGGTTAGCAGTGTGTTGACCGGCACCGGAACCAAGCCCGCCTTTATCGCTCCCCAGAATACTGTGGGGAAATCGACGGTATCAAGCAGGCACAAGAGCACACGCTGTTCGGGCTCCAAACCAAGTTGCAGAAGTGCGCCCGCAGCGCGGTTGACCCTCTCGGCAAGCTGAGCGTAGGTGTAACTGCCTTGTTCATCAATCACCGCGGTTTTGGAAGCCCGACCCTCATCGAGATGGCGATCAATAAAATGAGTCGCCGCGTTGTAACTGCGCGGCAATTCCAGCGGGGATAGTTGGCTGCTGTTCATATCCTTTGATTACTCCATACTTCGTTTCGGTCATCCGCAAATCCCAGCAAAACGTTTGCGCTTTTCGGGAACAGCGATTGTCGCCTTAATCCCACGCCTGCCCGGTTTCTCCGCCAAATCTGCCGCTTCTGCCAGGGACATAAGAATAGTCCGGTTTGATCACACGGTATCTGGCCTCACTTAAAGCATAAAGGTATCATTCTTCAAGGCGGTGACGGTATTATGTGTGATTCCGTGAGTCTCAATTGCCGACGTACCTGCGACGGCACGATCTCGCTTCGTAGCCGACACGAGTCAATCAGCATCTACACTGCTAACACCGAAGAATTATCTTCCGACGCAAAGCACCCAGAAAGCGCTAGCTGACTCAACAAAGATGCTCCCAGAACACGAATCCTGTGACCAACTTGTGGGTGTTGTCACAAATCCCAGCGCGATGTTGGCGTCGGTCTACGCTCAACGTTCACATGAAGATCGCCCGCCTGCAGCCTCGGGAGCGTAGTTAGAGACCATGATCAGCACCCAGGAGAAGGTAGAGCGCCTATGCGAACGCGCTTTCGATGAACCACAATTTGCAACGCAAGGCGCAGTGCTATTTGTCGATCTTGAGCGTCGTAAAACCCGTCGGGTGTTTCTGCCAAGGGAAATCTTTCAGAATTTCCTGGGGGGCCGAGGCGCCAACATGGCCCTTTTGTATAACCTGCTACCTGAAGGATTGGATCCGCTAGACCCACAAGTGCCACTGATCTTCGGCGCCGGTGTGCTGACCTCGTTAATACCTGGAGCTCCCCGAGGCAACGTTAGCGGCGTGGCTCCCGACAGTGACGCTATTCTCGACAGCAACGCTGGCGATTATTTCCCATCATTTTTACGCCGCCAAGGTATCGACCATATTGTGCTTTACGGGCGGGCGCCGGGTTGGACGCTACTCAAACTGGACCAGGGTGAAGTCGAGTTTCTGGATGCCTCCGACTACCAAGGTCTGGATAACATTGCTCTCACCTCCACAATTGAGCGGGATTTCGAGTGCCAGGAAGGCCGGGATATGGCAATGGCCCGGATTACCCGCGCAGGCGAAAACCTTGTCTTGAGCGCCGGGATTATGGCGGGGCCCAAGTCCATTTGGGCGCGTGGCGGTGCAGGCGCCAAGATGGGTGCCTTGGGGCTGAAGGCAATTCTGCTCCTCGGTCGGCCCGCTGTCGTTCCGGTGGAAGACGACTATCGAGCCGAGAGTAAAGCGATCGGCCGAAAGATATTGGGCACCAGTGTGACCCGTAAAGTACTAAAGAAAGTTGGCACACCGTTTCTCTACAAACCCAGCCGGATACTGGGAGCGTTGGGTGTTCTCAATAATCAGCGGACGGGCTGGCGTGAAACGCTTGATGCAGAGAACTTCGACGCTTACCGCGACGGGATGGCTGGATGCTACAAGTGTCCGGTGTACTGTCGTGCGCGCAACCGACTGCCCTCCTCGCCCGAGAACGGGACAGGGCAAGAAGAGCAAGATAAGTGGGCCCACGGCGATGGCCCGGAATATGTCACGCTCGGCAAGTTCGGCCCAGGCCTGGGCATCGATCAGCCCGAACAGGTGATCCGTTTCAACAATATGCTCAACGATCTCGGCCTGGATTCAGCCAGCACCGGAAGCGCTATCGCCTGGGCCATGGAACTTTACCAACGCGGTCTGATCACGGCCGAAGATACCAGTGGCCTAGAGTTAAATTGGGGTGACGCGGAACTCATTGAGAACCTGCTGCTCCTTATCGTTGAACGACGCGGTTTTGGCGATACCCTCGCAGACTCAGGAAAGGCGGTAACGCGCGGCAAATATCCAGCAGCAGCGCTGGACTACCGTATGGCATCAAAGGGGTTA
>JAERSQ010000258.1 GCA_016845525.1 Pseudomonadota bacterium | reverse complement strand
TATACACACCACCATAGGTGTTGGTGTCATCATTCGCCAACCAATGCTTGGAGATGAGGCCCGGAACATCAGCAAACGTCTGTGCCAGATCGTTGCAGACCTGTTCGTATTCGTTTCGGCTTATGCCGTCGAGATTAAAGTTAATGATCTGAATGTGCATACGCTATCCTTTTTGAAAAATCGTTAAGGGCGCCTAAAAGCGTAGCACAGCGGGATAGCACTCCCGCTTTAAGGGGTTCCTAACCCGAAAAACGGGCTTGTTTTGTCTTTTATCGGAAGTGATATGCCTGCCGTGATGCCTGATTTTGTGAGACACCCTTCATTGGTTACTCTTGCTGGAGAGGGGGTAGTATCTCGGTACGGCCATGGGTTTCTCTCGGTTGAAGTTGGCATATGACCCCGTATCGGAAATTGCGGATAAGATTTAGGACGGCCCTGACGCTCGTCATTAGCGTTTCAGCTGCGTTGTTTATGATCGAACTTGCGAGTGCGGACAGCCCAAGACGTGTCCCGGCTGAGTGGGAGCCTCAGGCCGGTGTGTGGTTGCAGTGGCCCGGCCCATGGGAGCGCTCTTATGAAAATGTGTTTGCCCGCATCGCTAGCGTCATTGTTCGCTACCAGCCGCTTCACATTCTTTACAGTTCAAAATCGATCCAGGCCAATGCAGAAGAGGCGATCAAACGGGTAGGGGCTGATCCAGCTCATGAAAATATCCACTGGCACGCAATCCCTTATGACAGTGCGTGGATGCGGGACAACGGCCCGGTTTATGTAGAGGAAAGTGGCAAGCTCAAGATTCAGAACTGGGGCTTTGATGCCTGGGGCGGCGCTTTCGGAGCGAGCGTGCCATTTCGCCATGACAATGCAGTGCCCCTGGCGGTGGCGGAGCTTGCGGGTCTGGAAACCGAAAACATAGAGGTGGTTCACGAGCGCGGTAATCTTGAATTCAACGGTGTGGATACCGTGCTGCTCAATTGGAGTGTTTTGGGTGATCCAAGACGCAATAAAGATTACACGAAAGCGAAGGCAGAGCAGGATCTCAAGCGCCATTTTGGCGTCGCAAGAGTGGTTTTTATTGAAGGAGTGCCAATGGGTGACCTGACCAATGGGCATATCGACGGAATTGCAAGATTCATTAATCCCACGACGGTCGTTGTGGGGGAATGCATTGACGGGTCGAAGTGCAGCGAGCCAGACCACCCAACCCGAAAAGTTTTCGATGCTGCCGCCGGTGCCATTGCGGCAGCGGGGCTTGATGTGATTCGAGATCCTATCGAGACTTCTGTAGAGTATCGTGGTGAGGCATATGATACCAATTACCTTAACTGGCTGATCGGTAATGGCTACGTGATAACGACTGGTTTTGGCAACAAAAAGGCAGACCGGGCCGCAAAAGCCAGGCTAGAGAGCTACTTCCCCGGCCGCGAGGTCTATGTGATCGACATGCTCGAATCCTGGGCTGCCGGCGGCGGCGTTCATTGTCACACCAACGATATGCCGGCGATTGCTGTGAATGATTAAGCGATCCTGAAAAAGACGGATAAGACCTGACATGTCTCACGTATTCCCCCGACATACCAAAAGCACCCCCCCGCTGGCCCTTAGCGGAGAAGGTTGCTATCTCGTTGATGCTTCCGGCAAGCGTTATTTCGATGGCTCCGGAGGCGCCGCGGTTTCCTGCCTGGGACATGGAGATCCGGAGGTGATTGCGGCGGTCAAGACCCAGGTTGAGAAACTGGCGTTTGCCCATACCGGATTTTTCACCTCGGAGCCTGCCGAAAAGCTGGCGGACCTCTTGATCGCGAATGCGCCGGGAGAGCTGGACCGCGTACTGTTTGTTTCCGGCGGTTCCGAAGCCAACGAAGCCGCAATCAAATTAGCCCGGCAATATTTTGTAGAGAAGGGTGAGACCAATCGACGCTTTCTGATTGCGCGACGCCAGAGTTATCACGGGAATACCCTGGGTGCGTTGGCGGTCGGTGGAAATCAGTGGCGCCGTAAACAGTTTGCCCCGTTGCTGGTCGACGTCAGCCATATATCACCTTGTTTTGAGTACGCCGATCGAAGTCCCGAAGAATCGACCTTCGATTACGGGCAGCGAGTCGCCCAGGAGCTCGAAGATGAGATCTTGAGACTGGGGACTGATTCCGTAATCGCTTTTCTTGCGGAGCCGGTAGTCGGCGCCACAGCCGGAGCCGTACCCGCGGTTGAAGGCTATTTCACCAGAATCAGGGAAATCTGCGACCGCTACGGAGTTCTGCTGATTTTGGATGAAGTCATGTGCGGCATGGGCCGCACGGGGCATCTTTTTGCCTGTGAGGCAGATAACGTCGCTCCCGACATTGCCTGCATTGCCAAGGGACTGGGCGCGGGTTATCAGCCCATTGGCGCAATGCTTTGCAGCAGTGAAATCTATAAGACCATCGAAGCGGGTTCAGGATTTTTCCAGCACGGTCACACCTATCTGGGGCATCCTGTCGCAGCGGCCGCAGGGTGTGCCGTGCTTGAAGCGATCCTCTCACGCGATCTCGTTTCGCGCGTTGGCAGAATGGGTGAGCGTTTCGATAAGGCACTGAAAGACCAGTTTAGCGAGCATGCCCATGTGGGAGACATCCGTGGCAGAGGTTTGTTCCGCGGCATCGAGCTGGTGGCAGACAAAGTCAGTAAATCGCCGTTTGCGCCTGAAAATCGGCTCGCCGCTAACATCAAGAAAGCAGCGTTTGAGCAGGGCCTGATCTGCTATCCCATGTCGGGCACCCGTGATGGTGTGAACGGAGATCATATTTTGCTGGCGCCTCCTTTCATTATCGAGGACGACCAGATAGATGAGGTTGTGACAAAACTGGACGCATCGATTTCATCCTGCCTGCCCTAGACTATTCTCACCAAGCGTCAGCAGGCGCGTCTTGAAGGATAGTCATTCCCATGCCTGAAGGTCCTGAAGTTCGCCGCGAGGCGGATGCCATCGGCCGCGTTCTGATCGGAAAAAAGCTCACGGAAAGTTTTTTTGAGCCTGCTCATCTAAAGCGCTTCGCGCGCAGGCTTGTCGGTCAGCAGGTGGTTGAGGTCACAACTCGCCGCAAGGCGCTGTTGATCTTCTTTCAGAACGGCCGGGTTCTGTACTCTCACAATCAACTTTACGGCCGATGGGTCGTGGTGCCGAAGGGTAAGGCGCCAAATACAAAAGAACGCTTCGGGTGGCGCTGACCACAGACACTCATAGCGCTCTTTTGTACAGCGCGACCGACATCGCCTTTATGCACGAAAAAGATCTCAAGACGCATCCGTATTTGAAGAAACTCGGACCGGACGTTCTCTCCCAGACCTTGTCATGGCGACAGATTGCTGAGCGCCTGGGCGATAAGCGTTTTTCTGGTCGGAGTCTCTCAGGCTTATACCTTGACCAGTCTTTTCTGGCGGGCCTTGGCAACTATCTGCGGTCAGAGATCCTGTTTGCGGCCGGCATTGATCCAGCATCCAGACCCAAAGACTTGGAGCGGGCAAGAGTCAACGAGTTGGCGCACCGTACTCTGCTGATATCGTTACGGGCCTACAAGACAGGCGGGGTGACCAACCATCCCGACACGGTTCGGGTAATGAGAAAAGCAGGTCACTCAAAGGGGCAGTATCGCTTTGCCGTCTTTGGCCGGGACAAACGCGGCTGCTATGGGTGTGCCGGCAAAATCCGGCGAATCACGGCAAACGGTCGTCGCTTGTATCTTTGCCCGTCTTGCCAGCAATAACCAGCGAGTGCCGGTCGGGAATTCCCTTTCAGGAGGCTGGGTCGAGTAACTGCGACTCTTCGACTTCTTCGCCAAGGTGCAGCAGAAAATCACCTCTCAGGACATGGGCGTGCGCCCGCTGTCCCAGAACAATACCGGTGCTTTCGGCACAGACAGTGACCGGCGGTTGATCAAGTGCATCCAGGGAGTGAATTCGCCCAACGGCCTCTCCAGTTTTGACTGCCTGACCAACGTTGGTCAGCGGTTCAAACGCCCCTGCAACCGGGCTCATAACGGACAAGCCGGCAAACCCGCTTCGCAGGAAAGTGGTTTGTGTCTCCTGTGGCGAATGGTTCAGTAGGCCCCAACCTGCCAGGGTATTCGCCGTGCCGGTGTAACCGATCTCGATGTTCTCGCGTTGGATCCGTCCGCCACCCAGTTCTGCCGAAAGCATGACAATCCCGGCGCGCTCGCCCGCAGCAGAGAGAGACCCCTGGCTTCCGTCAACAACGGCGGTGTACTTGGCGCCAAAGTGGTGAGCGGCGCGGATTTTGTTCTGCAGGTGCTCTTTATCTCCGACCCCATAAATGAAACCGCAGGGAGAGAACTCGCACATTTTGCCGCCTGAGTGCAAGTCAATGGCAAAGTCGGCCTGGGGGATAAGTGTTTCCTCAACAAAGCCAGCGATTTCGCGCGTGGGCCCGCTTATGGCAGGATCGCCAAATACCCGGTTCATATTGGCGCCATCGAGAGGCGATGTTCTTTGGTATTCACGCACGGCTGGGAGATTAAGCGACGGCATGAAAATGATGCGTCCACGGACCTGATCGGGTCCAAGATCATGAAAGAGTCGCTGCAGGATGACGATCCCCTCGTATTCGTCCCCATGATTGCCGGCCGTTAGAAGTGCCGTTGGACCCGTGTCGCCCGCGATCACGCCGATTGGTAGCGGAATAACGCCATAAGCGTGGCGGTTATTCGAATGGTTTAGCTGAACGTAACCCTCACGTTTGCCAGGGCGGTCGAGATCAATTGAACAGCGCATCGACTTGTACTCCTGGCGGGCTTTAGTGTGTCAGGATCTGCGAGAGGAAAAGTTTGGTCCGGTCACTTTCAGGCTGGGAGAAGAACTGCTCCGTAGGCGCGGATTCGACTACCTCGCCCTCATCCATGAATACCACCTTGTTAGCCGCTTTCTTGGCAAATCCCATCTCGTGTGTGACCACGATCATTGTCATCCCGTCTTCGGCGAGTTCAATCATCACATCCAGCACTTCTTTGATCATCTCAGGATCCAGGGCTGAGGTGGGTTCATCAAAGAGCATGATCTTGGGCTGCATGCAGAGGCTGCGAGCAATGGCAACGCGCTGTTGCTGGCCGCCGGAAAGTTGCCCCGGGTACTTGGCCGCCTGCTCGGGAATGTGAACCCGATTAAGATAGGTCATCGCGAGATCGGTGGCATCGCTTTTGGAAAGGCCCCGGGCTTTCATTGGGGCCAATGTCAAATTATCGACCACACTGAGATGGGGAAAGAGGTTGAACTGCTGGAATACCATCCCCACGTCCTTTCGGATCTCGGTAAGTTTTTTTACGTCTTCGGTGAGTTGGTTGCCGTTCACCCAAATCTCGCCGTCGTCGTGCTCTTCCAGACGATTGATACAGCGGATCATGGTGGATTTGCCCGACCCGGAAGGACCGCAGACGACCACACGTTCACCTGCGGCCACCTCTAAAGAGACGTCGTTCAACGCGCGGAACTCCCCAAAGTACTTAAAGACGTGCTTGAGTAAAATCATCTGTTCCAACGGGTTTCTCCTGGTAGGCGTGATTTCAAGGTGAGCGCTTCGGGTTCTGGGTTTTGATTCGGTCCATCAGCCTCAGCCTTGATAGATTCTTTGGGAGCGCTTTTCAAGCTTTCCGAACAAAAGCGCAAGGGAGTAGCAGATACAGAAATAAACGGCTGCAACAAACAGCCAAATCTCGAACACATACTGGGTGGAATAAGCGACTTCCTGTGCGAGAAATGTCAGTTCCTGGATGGAGATCAGCGACACGATTGAGGAGTCCTTGATCAGGGTAATAAATTGTCCGGTCAGCGGGGGGATCACCTTTTGTACCGCCTGGGGAAAGACTACCCATCGCAAGGTCTGAAAGCGGGTCAGCCCAATAGACTGCCCAGCCTCGGTCTGCCCTTTATCTATGGCCTGAATTCCTGCCCGGATAATTTCCGTGATGTAGGCTCCCTCAAAGAGAGCCAGGCAGAGAATGCCGGAAATGACGTTTGCGAAAAGCTCCGGCGGGCCCAACAGAATCTCAAGCAGGGCAATGGTTTCCGGAGACGCATTGACGGAAAGTTCGTCTATACCTAAAAGCGGGACGAACTGCGAGCTGATAAAAAAGAAGAAAACAAAAATAAAAACGACCGGCGGCATATTCCGGATGAATTCGACATAGAGCCGGCTCACCGTCCGGAAGAAAATCCGTGAACTGGTCCGCATAATGCCCATCACGATGCCTATGATGCTGGCAAGCAGCATGGACCAGATCACCAGTCGGAACGTGGTAGCGAGACCTTTAAGGAGCAGATTCGGCGCGTAGGCCTGTTGTTCTTCGTCCCATCTCAGAATGTACTCCCACAGAAAACTCCAGTGCCACTCATAAATCATCACGGTATCAACCTTATAGATGATGTACGCGACCAGAAAGACCGCGCTGGCAATGACGATCGTGTCAACCGCGCGGGTAACGCCGCTTTTGGTTTTCTTTTTCGCCGTCATGGAGTAATGATGAGCATGCTGCCCGTAAAGATTACGGATGAGTCAGGCAGGAGCGGCAGTCCCGGTGTGACCGGGACTGCCGCTCGATACAAGACCAGACTTACTTCTTGAGGTTGACCTGGTCCGCCCAGTCCATGGTGGTGAACCAGTAGTTCCAGCGTTCCTGCAGCCAGCCATTAC
>JAERSQ010000257.1 GCA_016845525.1 Pseudomonadota bacterium | reverse complement strand
CTTTCACCCTGCCGCCTCGAATCAAAACAACCGAGTGCTCCTGGAGGTTGTGCCCTTCGCCACCAATATAGCTGGTGACTTCGTAACCGTTGGTCAACCGCACCCTGGCTACCTTACGCAGAGCTGAGTTCGGCTTCTTCGGTGTGGTGGTGTAGACGCGGGTACACACGCCGCGCTTTTGCGGACAGGCGGCCAGCGCCGGCACGTTGGACTTTTGGGTCTGGCGCGTCCGGGGCTTTCGAACAAGTTGATTAATCGTCGGCATTGCTGGTTTTAGTCCGTTTGTCTACCCGCCACGAGGGCCCTGCCCTCGTTGGAACTGAATCCTGGAAAGGGCGGCGATTCTAGGCAGAATAGGGTTTTCTGTCAACATTTCACCCAATTTAGGGCTTTTCTCGGCGTTACTCGATCACCCCTGTGCGGCTTCGGCCGGGGAATCTTCCTTGTCCTCGGTAAGACTCTCCAGGATCGCTAACTCTTCGATATCACCCTCTTCCTGAGTCTGTTCCTGTCGGCGGCGTCTGCGCTCCTCATGGTGCGCCAGGCCGGTCCCAGCAGGAATCAGCCTGCCGACAATCACGTTCTCTTTCAATCCACGCAGGTGATCGACTTTCCCTTGCATCGACGCCTCGGTCAGGACTCTGGTGGTTTCCTGGAAGGAGGCCGCAGAGATAAATGAATCAGTACTCAATGATGCCTTGGTAATTCCAAGCAACACGGGAGCGAAGGTTGCTGGAGTCTTGCCTTCTGCCTCCAGGGCATCGTTCTCTTCGAGCAGCGCTGAACGCTCCACCTGATCCGCCTCGAGATAGCGGGTATCTCCCGGCTCAACGATCCGGACCCGTCGGAGCATTTGCCGGATGATGACCTCAATATGCTTGTCGTTGATCTTCACGCCTTGGAGCCGATACACCTCCTGGACCTCACTGACGATGTAGTCGGTCAACGGCTCCAAGCCTCGCAAGTCAAGTACGTCCACTGCTGCAAGCGGGCCCTCGACAATCACGTCGCCCTTTTCAACCGTCTCCCCGTCAAACACGCTGATTTGACGGTCCTTGGGGATTGACATCTCATGCAGTTCACCCGCCTCGTCCGTAATCTCAAGCCGGGTCTTTGTTTTGACCTCTTTGCCGAACGAGATCACACCCGTCGCTTCTGCCAGGATGGCCGGCTCTTTTGCTTTTCGCGCCTCAAAGAGTTCAGCGACCCGGGGCAGACCGCCCGTGATATCACGCGTCTTTGAGCTTTCCTGGGGGATGCGCGCCAGTACTTCACCTACCCCGATGCTTGCGCCCACGTTCACCACGATCGACGCGCCCGGAGGCATCTGGTGCTGCGCCTTGACCTTATTGCGGCCATCGACGAGCTCAACCGTCGGTTTGATGTCGGACGTAGCGCCGCGCCGGCTCTTCGGATCTATTACCAGGTAGGTGCTTGATCCGGTCAGATCATCGATCTGTTCGGTGACGGACACGCCTTCGACCAGATTCTCGAATCTGACTTTGCCCGCCACCTCACTGATGATCGGATGAGTATGCGGATCCCAGGAGGCAATCATCTGACCGCTTGCGACTTCATCGGAATCATTCACAGTCACTTCCGCACCGTAGGGGACACGATGACGTTCGCGGTCAATGCCGTGCTGGTCATGAATCACCAGTTCGCCAGATCGGGAAACGACGATGTTGCAGCCGTCCTCGCGCTTCACAGCGCGCACACCTACCCAGGAGACCGTGCCCTGATTTTTGACCTCGACACGGCTGGCAGCAGCGATTCGAGAAGCGGCACCTCCGATATGGAAGGTCCGCATGGTCAACTGAGTTCCTGGCTCCCCGATACTCTGCGCAGCCATCACTCCGACAGCCTCTCCACGGCTAACGAGGTGCCCTCGGGCAAGATCACGGCCGTAGCAGGTTGCACAGATACCGTAACGCGTTTCGCAAGTCACCGCGGATCGGACCTTGAGATGATTGACGTTGTGCTCTTCGAGGAGTTTCACTCCCGCTTCATCGATCATTTCGCCAGCGCTGAATAGTTTGGAACCGTCACTCGGGCTCACGACATCCTCAGACACGGAACGACCCAAAATACGATCCTTCAGAGGAATCACCACTTCCCCGCCCTGGACGATGGCCTCGCGGAGAATCCCCCGGGTCGTGCCGCAGTCGTCTTCAGTGACCACCAGGTCCTGACAGACGTCCACCAGCCGGCGGGTCAGATAACCGGAGTTCGCCGTCTTGAGCGCCGTATCGGCCAGACCCTTTCGGGCGCCGTGGGTAGAAATAAAGTATTCGTTCACATTCAACCCCTCACGGAAGTTAGCCGTGATCGGGGTTTCAATAATGGAGCCGTCAGGTTTTGCCATCAGGCCGCGCATTCCGGCAAGTTGGCGAATCTGCGCGTGACTTCCCAGAGCGCCGGAATCCGCCATCATGTAGATGGAGTTGAAAGATTCCTGCTCGATCGTCTCGCCCTCGGCATTGACGACTTTCTCAACGCTCAATTCGTCCATCATTTCACCGGCTACCCGGTCGGACGCATGGGTCCAGATATCGACAACTTTGTTGTAGCGTTCGCCATCGGTCAGCAGACCTTGGCCATGCTGTTCCTGAATCGCCTTGACCTCAGCTTCAGCCGCATCGAGCGTCGCGGACTTGCTGTCCGGAACAACCATGTCATCTACACCGATCGAAACACCTGCCCGTGCAGCCATCGAGAAGCCGGTGTACATCAACTTGTCACAGAAGATAACAGTGTCTTTCAGTCCGACCCGTCGGTAGGCCTCGTCGATGACAGAGGAGATCGCCCGCTTCTTCATCGTCTGATTGACAAGCTCGAACGGCAGGCCGGCCGGCAGAATCTCTGACAACAGCGCCCTGCCCGCGGTCGTGTCGACCAGGTTGAAGGTTTCCTGCCGCTCGCCGCCTTCGGTCAATTGCACCTCACGAATCCGGACCTTGATCCGGGCATGAAGAGACAGCGCGCCTGCATCGCGAGCGCGGCGTACCTCTGAGACATCAGAAAACGCTTTCCCTTCGCCGGGCTCATTGACCTTCTCGCGGGTCATGTAATAAAGCCCCAGCACGATATCCTGGGAGGGCACAATGATCGGTTCGCCGTTTGAGGGAGAAAGCACATTGTTCGACGACATCATCAGCGTGCGGGCTTCAAGCTGAGCCTCGATGGAAAGCGGCACGTGTACCGCCATCTGGTCTCCATCAAAGTCAGCGTTGTAGGGAGTGCACACCAGCGGGTGCAGTTGGATCGCTTTGCCCTCAACCAGTACTGGCTCAAATGCCTGAATGCCCAATCGATGCAGCGTCGGGGCACGGTTAAGGAGGACCGGATGCTCACGGATCACTTCTTCGAGAATGTCCCAAACTTCCGGTTCTTCCATCTCCACCAATTTCTTGGCTTGTTTAATGGTGGTCGCAAGACCCCGCAGTTCGAGCTTGCTGTAGATGAAGGGCCTGAAAAGCTCCAGCGCCATTTTCTTGGGCAACCCACACTGATGGAGTTTCAAGGTGGGGCCTACGACGATCACAGAGCGACCAGAGTAATCCACCCGTTTGCCCAGCAGGTTCTGTCGGAAACGCCCCTGCTTGCCCTTGATCATGTCCGCCAACGATTTCAACTGCCTGCGATTCGGCCCAGTCACTGCTTTGCCACGGCGGCCGTTGTCTAAAAGTGCGTCGACAGACTCCTGCAGCATACGCTTTTCGTTCCGGACAATAATGTCGGGCGCATTCAGGTCCAACAACCGCCGAAGCCGGTTGTTACGATTGATCACCCGACGATACAAATCATTCAGATCGCTTGTTGCGAACCGGCCGCCCTCAAGGGGTACCAGCGGACGAAGATCAGGCGGCAACACCGGCAGTGCTTCCATGATCATCCACTCTGGCTTATTGCCGGAGTGCAGGAATGCTTCGACCACCTTCAGCCGCTTGGTGACCTTCTTGGTTTTGGTTTCCGAGGTGGACTCAGCCAGATCCTCGCGCAGTTGTGCTGAAAGCGACTTAAGATCCATGCCCTTGAGCAATTCTTTTACCGCTTCGGCACCCATCCCGGCATCAAAGTCTGCTCCATAAAGCTGGATCGCTTCGTAATACGACTCTTCGGTCATCAGCGAACCCACTTCAAGCTCCGTGAGTCCGGGGTCGGTGACGACGTAGGCCTCGAAATAGAGCACCCGCTCAATCTCGCGAACCGTCATATCAAGTAAGACCCCAAGACGGGACGGCAACGACTTCAGAAACCAGATATGTGCGACCGGGCTGGCCAGTTCGATGTGGCCCATACGCTCACGACGTACCGTCGAGAGCGTGACCTCAACACCGCACTTCTCGCAGACTACGCCCCGATGCTTGAGACGTTTGTACTTGCCACACAGGCACTCATAGTCCTGCATGGGCCCGAACAACTTCGCGCAGAATAGGCCGTCGCGCTCAGGCTTAAAGGTTCGGTAGTTGATGGTTTCGGGTTTCTTTACCTCACCGAAGGACCATGATCGAATCTGATCCGGCGAGGCCAGACGGATCCGAATGTTGTCAAACTCCTGATCTACTGCATCGTATCGTGAAAACTGACTGAAAAAATCTTTCATGGTCTTCTTCCTATAACCTTTTAACCGTATCTGCAACCGAGGAGAACTGAGGCGTCAACGCAATGGATTATTGATCCTCGCGTCTTTCAATATTCAGCCCCAAAGCTCTGATCTCTTTTTCCAACACATTGAATGACTCCGGTACCGATGCTTCCATTCGGTGATCTCCACGGACGAGGTTTTCATACATCTTCGTGCGGCCACCTACGTCATCGGACTTGACCGTTAGCATTTCCTGAAGGGTGTAGGACGCGCCATAGGCTTCCAGCGCCCAGACCTCCATCTCTCCAAAACGCTGGCCGCCGAACTGGGCCTTGCCCCCGAGCGGCTGCTGGGTGATGAGACTGTAGGGGCCTGTGGACCGCGCGTGCAT
>JAERSQ010000256.1 GCA_016845525.1 Pseudomonadota bacterium | reverse complement strand
CCTTTGTGGTGCTCAAACGTACCGGGATGTACCCGGCTGAACAGGCGTCGGTCAACCTCGATACGGACTGGCTCTACAGGCGCGCCGCGCCGCGAGTAATCCGTAGGATCGTCGCGGCATCACGACAAGTATGGCAGGCATTCTTGTGGACGGGCTCGGAGCTTGGCAGAACCCTTATGCGCCTGGTACTGAACCATTACGGACCGGAGGGCACCCTGGCACGAGCGGGGCCAACGCGCGCCATGGCGCTGTGGGTAGCGGGGCTGCTCGGCGCGAGCCTCATCTGGTTTTACCTGTAACCTGCAAGGACCTGTCGAGATGAATTCCCCAACGGACGCACCATCAGCTGAGCGCCAAGACCACGTCGATGCGGCAATCACGTCCCGCCGGTCGGTGCGGGCTTTTTTACCGACTACGGTACCCAATGAAGTTGTTCGCCAGATTCCCGCTACCGCGGCGCGCGCGCCGTCCGGGACCAATATCCAGCCCTGGCGGGTGTACGTGCTGACCGGCAACCGCCTGAAGCAGTTGAGCGATGCCATCCTGGCGGCATACAACGATTCCGAGATCGCCAAAACGCATACGGAAGCGTATCCGTACTACCCCAAAGAATGGGTCTCCCCCTACATCGAACGCCGGCGAAAGATCGGCTGGGGTCTATATGGACTGCTTGGGATCACCCGAGAAGACAAGGACAAGATGCACCACCAACATGGCCGCAACTACCTCTTTTTTGATGCGCCGGTCGGCCTGATCTTCAGTATCGACCGCATTCTGGAGCAGGGCAGTTGGCTGGACTACGGCATGTTCCTGCAAAATATTATGGTGGCGGCGCGGGGGCGCGGGCTCGATACCTGTCCGCAGGCTGCATTTAACCCGTTTCATCGCGTCATCCGCGAAGCGCTGCAGATGCCAGAGAGTGAGGAACTGGTCTGCGGTATGGCGCTTGGCTATGCCGACCATGATGCCGTTGAGAACCAGTTCGCAACGGAACGCGAATCCCTCGACGTCTGGGCAACTTTTCTGGATTAAAAGCCGGCCGCCTCAGCCTGAAGAGATCTTCAGGCTTTCCTTGAAGTGGCGCCGGCACATCGACACATAGGTTTCGTTGCCGCCGATATGAATCTGGTCGCCGCTGTGCATGGGCTGACCCTCACCATCGAAGCGCACGACCATGGTGGCTTTTCGACCGCAGTGGCAGACGGTCTTGATCTCACGTAACTCATCCGCCAGCGCCAAAAGCTGGCGGGAACCTTCAAAGAGGGCGCCGAGAAAATCCGTGCGCAAGCCATAGGCGAGCACCGGGATATTCAGCGCGTCAACGACCTCGGTCAGCTGATCAACCTGGTCGGTACTCAGAAACTGGGCTTCATCGACCAGCACACAGTGGATCGGCTGGCCCTCGGATGCGTTCTTAACCAGGTCCAGCAAATTGACGCTGGGATCGACATCCACGGCCTCTGCTTCAAGACCGATGCGTGAGCGCACCCGGTTTTCACCAGAGCGGCTGTCGATCCGGGGTTTGATCACGAGCGTATTCATGCCCCGCTCGGCGTAATTGTGGCGAGACTGCAAAAGGTTGGTTGTCTTGCCGGCGTTCATCGCCGAGTAGTAAAAGTAGAGTTTTGCCACGTGATCACCTGCCTGCCATCAATGCCCGAATTGTAGGACATCGTCGGGCTGCGCCGGTTGATCAAGCCCTCTATACTGGACTCATCAAACCTTCTGAAGCAATCTTATGACGACTTCCTCCCTCACTTTGGATGAAATCTACGCGCTGGCCCATGAAGCCCTGCTGGGGGCCGGCGCCAATGCAGAGCACGCCGACGCGGTGGCGGATGTCGTCACCCGCGCGGAACGCGACGGCTCACACTCTCACGGTCTTTTTCGCATCCCCGGATACGTCGCCTCGCTTCGCGGCGGCAAAGTAAAGGGCGACGCAGATCCGACACTGTCGAAGCGATCGCCTGTAGTGCTGCACTGCGACGGGGATCTGGGATACGCGCCCTTGTCACACCGGCGTTCCCTGACGGCGCTCGCCGAAGCGGCTAAAGAAAACGGGTTGGCCACCCTGTCTTTGACCCGAACGCATCATTTCGCGGCCCTGTGGCCCGAAACCGAAACGCTGGGCGGGCATGGGCTCGTCGCGATGGCCTGCGTTTCCTACATGCCGAGTGTGGCCCCCTTCGGCGCCTCACAGGCGTTATATGGCACAAACCCATTTTCCTTCGCCTGGCCGCGGGCGGCCTCCGCGCCTGTGGTCTTCGATATGGCCACCGCTGCGATGGCGATGGGAGATGTGCAGATTGCGGCCCGCGATGGTCACAAGGTACCTCCCGGCACCGGACTCAACGCCGACGGCGCCCCCACGACAGACCCCAAAGAAATTATCAAGGGCGTTCTGCTGCCCTTTGGCGGCTACAAAGGCTCGCATATCGCGATGATGATCGAACTGCTGGCAGGTCCCCTGGTTGGAGAGACGGCGAGTTACGCCTCCAAGAGCCGCGACAGCGGTGATGGGGGGCCGCCTCAGGGCGGGGAATTCATCCTGGCGATGAACCCCGACATGCTCTCAGGCGCTGATTGGCAAGCCGAGAGCGAGGCCTTTCTGGCGAAACTCGATGCGCTCGATGGTGTCCGGCTACCGGCTGAACGGCGCTACCGGAACCGCCAAGATACGGGGCCCCGTGAGATCAACAGCGATCTCCTGGAGAAGATCCGGGCGACACTGTCGCCCGGATGACGAGAACCGCTCTAAAGACACCCCAACCTGTTCAGGTTGTTCAGGCTCTCCGACGGTTCAGGGCCAGACGACCGGTACGGCATTCGTTCTTGCCTGATAGTTGTTCAGGTTAGCGCCGCGGGCAATCGAAGACACCATGAAATAGTAGGTCTCTCCGGATACGGGATCCCAGTCAATCAACCCGGGCTGCTTGATGTGCCCGCCTTCAACGGAACTTTTGTTTTTGCAGGTCCCGTTGGGGACCATCCACTCCCAGGTGCCTCCATACCAGCGGCCGTTACGGTAAACGAACACCCAAGGGTTGGCATTCACCTTGATCTTATAGGCGCCCGAGCGATGATCGATCTCTGCACTCGGCCACGTAGCCGATCCGCCGAACTCCATACAGATCAAGCCTGCGCCGACGTTTACCTTGAGATCATGCGTCACCGGCCAGTTCGACACATCCGTATGAAGCCAGGTGACTTTACTCAATGCAAATTCCTGCGAACCTCCCGGGGTAACTGGCGCGGTATTCGCAGCTTCTGTTGATCCGGAGTTCGTTGTGGTCGAAGACGTGGTCGTTGTCGTGCTGGTATCCGCAGTAGTCGTTGTATTGGCACTGTCATCCACGACGCCCGATGAAGACTTGCTGGCAGTGCAATCAAAGGGCCAGCACCAGCCATCCGAACATCCGCTCAGCGGAAGCGCAATCGCTGCTAGCACACCAACACGAAACAGGATCTTTTTCATCATTTTTCTATCCACAAAGTGATCTTTGCGTTTTGCCGGGTTCATTATAACTTGGCATCGTAAAACGCTATTGAGTGACGTTTTTGCTCAACGTGGCGGTCATCCCATGGAAAGCAAAGACAGTTGGTTATCAGGCTAGAAGTCGGTAGGTGCACCACCCTCGCGTTTGCGGCGTTCGACAAAATCTTTTAATGCGTCAAGAGTGGCGACATCCATGGGCGGCGCCTCAGACTGGGCCAGAATGTCTTTGAAAATCCTGTTGGCGCGCTCGGGAGTCTGGATACCGCCCGCCTGCTCCCAGCTTTCGAAATTGCTCCAGTCAGACAGAAACGGGCTGTAGAACGCTGTCTTGTATCGTTCCTGCGTATGATCCGCTCCGAGAAAATGGCCTGAAGGGCCTACCGCTCTAATGGCCGCAAGAGCAAGATCTTCTTCAGTGACACCAACAGGCTGATGGTAGTGGGCAAACTGCTGGAGCATCTCACAATCAATCACAAACTTTTCGAAACTGGCACAAAGCCCGCCCTCCATCCATCCCGCTGCGTGATAGATGATGTTGGCATTGGCGCTTGAGCACGCCCATAACGAAGACGCGCTCTCCCAGGTGGCTTGTGCATCCACACAGTTGGTGGCATTGGCATTGGAGGCCCGCCAGGGCAGTCCATAGTAACGTGCCATTTGACCCGACATCTGCGTGGCGCGGCAGTACTCGGGCGTACCAAACGCCGGCGCGCCTGACTTCATGTCTACATTCGACGTGAAGGAGCCGTAGGCCACAGGCGCTCCCGGGCGAACCAGTTGCAGCAGCACAATGGCAGCGAGGCACTCCGCCGTCTGCTGAGCAATTGCGCCGGCGAGCGTGATCGGTGCCATCGCCCCAGCGAGCGTAAAGGGCGTCACGATCACCAGCTGGTTTTGTCTCGCGAGCCGCATGGCGCCGTCCAGCATGGGCCAATCATGCTTGAGGGGGGAGGACGAATTGATATTGGTAAACATCCGAGGGGCTTGGGCAAATTCGGCTTCGTCAAGATCAGCAGCGATCCGCACCATCGCCATGGCATCCTCAATACGCTCTACCCCAAGCGAATACGCGTGCACGAGCTTATCGGTCAGCGTCAGCATGTCGAAGAGGCAATCAAGATGGCGGATTGAAGGATGCAGGTCTACCGGCTCGACCGGATAGCCGCCTACGAAATGAATGCAGTTGAAGCTCTGGGTCAGTCTCAAGAGGTTCTGGTAGTCCGCACGGTTACCCACGCGCCGTCCGTGATCAAGATCAGAGACATTCGGCGGGCTCGAGACCTGACAAAACGCCGCGTAAGACTCACCGAACACGAGCTCACGCTCTTTGTTGCGGGGGGTCATGACGATGCGCTGAGGGGCTTTGGCAATCTCTTCCATCACAAGCCCGCGATCCATCTTGACCGTTACGGAGTCATCTCGAACCCCACACCCCGCGGCCTTGAGAATCTCACGGGCGTCGTCATGCAGAAAATCAATGCCGATCTCCTCGAGAATCTGCATGGCGGCATTGTGGACCCGCTCGACACCTTCCGCATCCAGCGGCTCCGTTGGCGCGTCGACATACTGCGGCTGGCCCCATGGAGACTGGGAAAACCCTTCCGGCATGGGCCTCTCTTTGCGCGCCCTTTTTCGGCGCCCTGTCCTGGATGCACTGTCCGAAGATGAAAAATCTGTGGTCATTGTCTGGATACCGTCACGGCCGAAACATAACTATCAAACTGCGGGCAACGGTAGAGCAATACACCTTAACGACACAAAGCATCGCTGAAAAGACTCCTGGGCTACGGTCAGTCATGACAGGTTTTGGCGAAGACGGTGAAGAAAGCAGCGAAAATGATGGCGCAACCATAAGCCCTGGCGCTAGGCTTTAAACGCCAAATCATTATCATTATGAAACCCTCCCTCAAAGCATGTCCCAAAAACATCTTGTTTTGGGCGGTCAGGCTTATTTCTGGCGCACACCCAATCGCTGCCGGCTGGGTTTCAAGTTCTGCAAACGCTGTGGCGCAAAGACGGTTTTTTGCGCACAGCGCGAAGAGGTAGACCGATCAAAGACCGATCGATATCGGCCGCCGCCCGCTATTTGTTTTGTCGATGCTCAAGCAGGCTTAATCATATTGCTGTTTGATCTATTATTTTAGGCTTTTAGCAGACCACCCCTTTCTTATACCACTGGCCTATACCACTTCAAAAAGTTGTCAATGCAGAAAAAGCCTGGCACTAGGCGTCGGCACTCGAAACGGTGTTAGCCAGCCATTAAGCAAACTAGCGCCGGTAGACAGCCACCAAGTTCTCATAGAATATTCACTTGTGGTAAACAGGTTTCTTTTCTTAGGCTTTCTTCTCGCATTGACAGCGTGCGATGGCGATACGCTGTCCGGCGTTGAAACTTTTGTTACCTATTCCCTTGACCCGCAGAGCGGCCCGTCCTGCCCTAACGCTACCGACGCGTCCACCTACACTAGCGGCACATACACATCCATCGACTGCACTTGGTACTGCGCCACTTACAACGGCCAGACGAAGCGCTACGTTAGTCTTGATTTTAAGAAGTCTGACTCAACCGGGCAGATATGGGTGCTGGATCACGAATATGTGAGCAGCGGCATCTGCTGACAGTCTACTGGTTGCCGGGCATGACCGGTAGAACCCCTAAGCCAAGGGCAAGGGCGGGGAGTTGCTGGACAGCCTATGTCTTAAATCTGGACGGCCTGAGAGATCCTCGCACGGGCAAATGAGCGAGATGTGATTAAGTCGGATACGGTGACCATAGTCACCGATATGCTTGAGGAGGTTTTTGGATTCGACAAGTACTCTGAAATCACACGCGAATATGCAATTCAGGGAACCTTTTGTGATCTCTCCATCAAATCAGTGAAAAAGATTGAGTACCGGGAAAGTTGTATACGACCCGGATTTATGGGTCGAGTTAAATGCAATGAATCGACGTTCTTAACAGTCTCAGTATCTAGCCTCTAAATATGATTTTTAATTTCTTCAAGAAAAAACCACCCGCGGCGCCTGTCGAAATAGAACCCAAGGCAGAACCAACCCTTGGGAAGCCGACTAACACGGACAAGATTCGGAAACTGGAAAAAGAAATCCAGGAAGAGGAGGAGTTTGAATTAGACAAACGATTGCGCCTAGCCATGCTTCTTCAAAAAGAGGGACGCGTTGAAGAGGGTTTTGGAATGCTTGCAGCGGCAAGTTCCTCGACCAGTCCGGACTCTTTTTCCTTTTTCAGTGATCAACATAAGATTGCCGATAAGATGCGGCTCTTTTTACAACGGGAAGGAAAACACATTGAAGCGGTTTGCCGTCACGTTGATTCATTCTTACTTGACGCCCGGCATGGAATCAGAATGATAGAACAAGCGGCGGACAAACTCGCTGAGACCAGACAAAGGTTTGGCGAGGATCACGCAGAGTTCTACGAAGATTCTCTCAAGCGTACTAAGGGAGAGGTGGCCACCCGAAATGTCTTTCTATCCGGGTCCGACCGCATCCATGAGTACCTAATCCCCGCACTAAAGAAAGCGGGAAAGTTATCCGTTCTTGAGGATATAGAGGCCGTGATCAAAAGAGAGGTGAGCCAGATAGAGACCTACGAAAGACGGATGCAGGAGGTCTATGGTGAGGTGGAAATGATCATGACTAGAGAGTCATCGTCTGATTGAACGCTTGGGATCCCTCCAACTTGTATCAGTAGAGAACTGAATCCCCCAATGTGACGCCCAGCGACGGACAGTTTTCGGATCAACCCCAAGGCATACCGCACAATGATTAATCGTGTGCCGACCTTGTGCCTTTCTTAAGTAATCCAACAAAGGCATCCCTACCGAGGCCTCGGCTTTTCGTTGAAGCGGGGTTAGCACCGTATCGCGCATTGGCGTCCCGAGGGCTACCGCTCTGGTGACAGTGCCATATATCTATGGCCCAGAGCCGGGGTGATGCAGGGAATCAAGGCCCCAGTGTAAGCCTCGCGGGGCTGCATCACTTGAACTCCCCGCTACGTTGTGGCGTCTTTCATTGCCGAGAAAGACTCGGCGTGCCTGACTGCGATATCGACATCGTAAAAAGCAACTACGCGAATCCCCCCGCTGGTAGACAAAGAGGTGTTATCAACCAGAATGTCGAGCTGCCCCCACGTTCCGATAAGGAGATCAGAGAAGTTGCCGAAGATGATTGCACTCGCATCGGACGTTGTCCCCTTCGTCAAATTTGACGGGACATTGTTCGATACATAAGTGGGATACCCGAGCATGCGGCCGTCCTCTCCTCCCTGCGGGGCCTCAAAAACGAACTGACCGGTACTCGACGCCTTTTCTACCTGTAGGAGTTTGCCCCGAACCTTGGAGTTCGTGAGATAGGCGAGATTCCCCGCATCCGCGTTTGCGTTAGCGACGTCAGAGAGGAGTTCCACGATATGGGCGTAGGTCGGCGCCGCCCCGTTCGTTCCCCCGGCGACATCCCCTATTCCAGACACGTTAAGAATCCCAGTTGGCTCATTGCTGGAGCCACTGCCGTTAATTGCAGCCCTGTCGACCTCGACGGCAAGTACCCGTGCCAAGTCTCGACGTACCAACTGTTCGATATCCGTCGAGGACTGCAGCATCAATCGACGCGTGAAATCGGTATACGCCCCAAGAGTCTTGGGCGAAAGTGAGACTTGATCGAACGTCTGGGCCGATTCAGTGAGCGCACTCCCCTCATCCACCCAGTACGCCGTGCTAGTTCCACTCTGTCGCGGTATGGCGACATCCCCGACAAGGCCGTTCAGTATGGAAGCCCCCGCCTGCTGCACCTTCAGGCGATTACGCAGGGTCTCGATGAACGACTCGGACAAGAGTTCCGTTGCAACGAGGTTGCCGCCTGCTGTCGCGGTCCCTTTCGTGAGGTCGCGGGTCAGGACGTCAAAGGGTACAAAAAAGCCCATCGGAGATCGGTGCGCTTTTTCTGCTGCCGCCTCGCAGACTTCAAGTTCAAAGCCTGCCTCTTTACGGTGGACTGGGTCAGCATAAGCGCGGATGATTTTCGTGAACGAGAACTTTTCAGCCTCTTTCGGACTTAAACCTATTTCAGGTCGTTCGCGGTCTGGCCCGGTCTGAATTCGAGTCAGGATTTCCTCGCGGAACCTCTCAACCGATCCTCCACTCTTCACATAGTCTCGGGCAAGTTTGTTCTGCCCATGTAATTCACCAAGCGAGAGAATTGTGGTCACCCTGTCGCTCGATCTTTTTTCGTTGGATAACATTGTCTGTCCTTATGAACGGGCAACAAAAAAGCAGGCCGCCCGAGTGATACCAATGCGCGTTCGCGCATCCCTGTATCCCCGGAAGTGCCTGCTTCCGTTAACCGCTCGACGGTTTACCAAACCAGCGAACAGTGGATAAATTCTTGCCTGCAAGGTTAACGGGCATCGTTGCGATGTCAAATGTTCACCCCTTAGCAAGTTCCTCGAGAGCCTCATAGACTTGCTGCTTCAGGATGTCTTCTGCTTCGAAATAAGTTTCAGCAGACAAGACAAGGTGCGCGCTTTTAGCCGGCAGAGCCAACAACCGCGCCCGTGCGTTCGAGATGAGGTTTGACCATGACTCTTGAACATCTTTAGCCGGTATCAATTCCTCGCGCATGGATGCCTCCTCAAGACTGGTTTTGTTTGCCTGATGGTGTGCCAGGCGCGCTCTTTCTGCAGAGAGTTCGAGATCACTTTGACGGTCAAGCTGAAAAATCAGGGGCAATGCCTCCCGACTTTCGTACAAGAGACTTGCGCCATCCCTGATCGGTTTGAGAGCCTCTAATCGCCTAACTACGGTGGATCGTGACTTGCCACTAAGGTCGGATAATCGACTAATTGATTCCATGGTCATGTTATTGAGCCTTAGGTCTGTTCTACCGCTAGCAAAAAACGGCGCGCCGCGTACCCGTTTCTGAGAAACAGCAGGAAGTACCTTTCACTTCGGTAAGCACCGGTCGGCTTGAATTCCGGTCCGTAGTGTCTCTTCTGACCGCTCAAGGAGCGAATCTACGGCCCATAGGGCGCTGCACTGTATCTCGGGTGACATTGTGCAGCCTTCTTTAAGATCGGCCGCGTCGGCCAATAGATAGGCCAGTACGCCGCGAGCCTGACTAAGGTGTGCGCTGAGTTCAGCGTGAGTGCTTGTGTACATTGTGGTGTTCCTCGTGGTTCGGCTGTGTGCCGGGGTTGGTTTCGCTTTCCTGATCTGCATTTCCTTAGTCCGGGTCTTAAGCAATTAAGTAATTAAGTCAAAAAAGCCTATTTGTAGGGTTTTCTTGCGTTTTTAAGCCTGCAATTAAGTGAAATTAAGGGTCAGGCCGTTAATCCTCGAGGGGCTTAATTGCACCTTTTTTGAGGCTTAATTTCTCTTAAATTTGGCGTAATTCCGGGTTTTTTCCTTTTTTGTCTTTTTTGCTATAGACCGTCCGCGTCCGGCCCGACGTCCTAACCTCGATTGAGTCGATCTGGTTGCACGCCAGAAGACGTTGCACCACCTTGTCCTTAAGTTGCGTACTGCGGCCTAAAAGGGTTCCCAGTTCCGTGCGGCTTAACTCTGCCTGCGGAAATTCCTTGAAGTGCTTCAACACCTTGGCGGCGGCTTCGGCTACCGGATCACCCTGTCCGAATAGATATCCTGCTGATTGTTCGCAGTAATCCCAAAGCGAGAGCGCTGCGTCCAGATGCACCGTTTCAATGTGGGGGCTTTCATCCAGCAGCGCGTAAACCATCGCAAGACGCAATACCTGAGCCTCAGAGCGTCCGGTCATCGCGCCAAGTACACCATGCCCGCCCTCGCTTAACTCATCGTAGACCTCGGCCCATTGCCTCTTAACAGACTCGTCAGCCCATCCGACAACCTCCAGCGTCCTCGCGTGTTCAAAGGTGCGGCGCAAAGACCCGGCCAGGTCTGCTACTGTGTCCTCCCGCAACCTTTTCGGGTGCGGGTGTTTGCCGTTACGTCTGATACAACACCAGAGAAAGCGATTACCCAAACCCCCATAGATATCCCCATGTGTCAGCAAGGCGCTCAACTCGTCTTGGGTGATATGCCCAACAATACAGATATGCGGGTTACTCGCAGTAAGCGGGTTATCCTTGGTTAGGGTATGTAAGTCGCCCCCGTCCCATGCCTGCTTAATCAGATCCCCAAGCGTGTTGCCCTGCCGCTGCATATTCCGCAACACGCGGCCAAACTCACTCTCGATACAAAGCAGGCGTTTGTCTCCCGAACCTTCGTCATCATCACGGACTGCGTTGATTAGACCTTCAGCCGACGACAAGCCACCGGGCCTGACCCGCATCCCTTCCCCGCTGATCGGGTCTAGGATTTCAGCCTGCTTCATTACCCGGCGCACCGGGCCTTCCGTGGTTCCTTTCCGGGCTTTGGAGGACGCCCCGACAAGCACACAGAAAAGCCGGGCGTAGTGATCGGCATCCCCGACATATTGCACTGGTTTAGAGCCAATCAAGGCGCTAGCCCATGCCAGCGTCGTAACCAGTACGCCTGCCGGGTCTGCTTCCGTGCCTGCCGCGCCGATCTCTGACAATTCCCCGGCGACTCCGTGCTGTGCCGCCTTGGGAAGTGCGGGCCATGAAACGGCGCCCGCATCATCCTTTCCTAGTTCGTCTAGGGACTTAGAAACCACGCTGCTCACAGCGTATGTTCCCGCAAGGCATGGATCGCCGCCTTCCACCGCAGCAGGTTTACCCGGCAGAAATGGACTTCAGCATCTGCTAACGCCGCCCTGTAGTCGGCCAAAAGGGTTTCTTTAGATTTACCCTGATTCGGGTTAGAATTTGCTCCGAATCGGGAGAGAGATTTGGCATATTTTTTCGATTCCTGAAGCCTCGGAGCTGCTACTCCGGGGCTTCGCTTTTTGTGGTTCATATTTCATGCCTCTTGTTGCTTGTTGATAGGTCGACCGAAACCACGCTGCAAAGACTCCTGCCACGCTGTTATTTCGTCCTCATAGAATCCCACCGCTCGGGGGCCGAGTCGCATAGGGGCCGGAAAAGTGCCTTCTTTCACCCGGTTGTAGATAGTTGGCTTGGTGAGGCCCACCATTTCGCAGACTGTTTTCATTCGGACAATATTTCTTCGCTTTGTTTCCATATTTACCTCTCGGTTTGTTTAATTACATCTTCGAATTTAGGACTAAAGAATCCCTCTATCCACCTAAACAAATATCAGGTTTCTTTAGGTGCATATTTCGCCACTTTCACTACGATTTCCCGGTGCCTATCGAAGCATTTTTCTACCGACTTCGGGGACTTATGCAACTCGTTTGCAACCGCATCAATAGCGCTATCGCGGGACTCTCCTGCTTGTATCCTCGTTTGAGTGCAGAGCGCCGCCTGTAGTTCCTTCATAACAGTCTCTGCTGTCCTCTCGCGGCCTTTGGGCCTGGTAAGTGCAAAAGCATCCTCTAGCCTTACCCCTTCGTCTAGATACTCCCTGATCGCCTTGGCAATCCACTCAGTGACACGCTTGTCGGGCTGTTCTCCTGATTCAATGCACTCTGCAAAGTATTCAAGATAGGCCTGCGCTAGAAAACGATCTGCACGATACCACTGGTCCTTAGGCTTCAGAAAAAAATCAGGTTTTGGCACGCTCCATCTCCCCAGTAGCCACAGCCTTAGACCATGCTTCCATTAGCGTCCTGCGTTCTTCCATGTACTGCGCCTTGTTGTAGATTCCTCGAACACTGGAGTCCTTGTGCGCAAGTTGCCGCTCTATTGCATCGCCGTTGTATCCGGCGTTGTTGAGTGCGCTAGATGCTGTGGTTCTAAAGCCGTGCAGCGTGCATTTTCCTTGGTAGCCAGTACGCACGAGTACGCTATACATACTTGATTCGCCCATAGGCTCAAGATCGGGCTTATCCCGGTGCGGAAATAGGAAAGGGTAGTCACCAGTAATGGACTCGAGTTCGTCCAGAAGGGCGATCACCTCATCGCTTAAAGGAACCTCGTGGTCACGGTCCATCTTCATGTCTTCACTAGGAACTTGAAGCAGCCGTTTTTTCCTGTCCAAATAAGACCACCGCAACCGCCGCACTTCATTACGTCGCAGGAACAAATGAATCAGCAATATGCAGGCAATCTCTAATTGGCGGCTGCAGTCGTCGGCCTTTACCTTGCTTATAAATTCTGGAATTTCGTCAAATGCGAGCGCTTTGTAATGCCGGGTTTTTGATACCACCAGATCGTCAGCATCAATATCTGCAGGATTATCTTTAGTGAGGCCTCGGGTTTTGGCATACCGGAACACGGCAGAAACCCGGCCTTTCATCCGAATAGGCATTTGGCCGTCTAAGGCCTGTAGAACCTTGTAGACCTCTACCTGTGAGATATCGTCAACCGGACGGCTACCGAATCGCGGGAAGATATGGGCTTCAAGAGAGCGCCAAATTGACTGCGAGTGATGCTCGGTCCATTTGTTTCGTCCAACGTTTGTATCCCACCACGCCTTCGCTACAGCGCGGAAGGTAGACAGTTGGCTATCACGTTTTGCTTCCCTTTCTTTCTGAAACTCTAGGATCGGGTCTTTACCTTCGGCCAACCAATTTCTCGCCTTAGTACGTTTCTTCCTAGCAAGCGCTAGCGATGTTTCTGGATAGACCCCAAGACCCGCGTTACGCTGTACTTTTTTCCCTTGACCATCCTCTCCGGGCCGCAGCCAGTTGAAGCGAAACTGCCAATACTTCTGGCCGTTTTTGTGTGGATGAAGATAAAGACTGCCCCCATCAGATAGCCTTGGATCACCGGGCTTTGCTGCCTGGCACTCTAGGTCTGTCAGTTTGTTGAGCGGCCTTTTGGTGGGCATAAAAGTGGTAGAGGCACTTTTTTACCACTCATAAACAACGTGGTTAAATCCTCTATACCATCGTGTTATACCACTTACACTAGTTGCTGTAAATATACGATCTCAAACCATATGGACTACTTAAAGTCTATTTTTCTGGTATTTGTGATACGATCAATTATATTAGTAAACACTAATTATTTAGACTGTCTATGCTCAAGCAGGCGCGGCATCAACTCAACGAGATTACAGGGGCGGGTGCGGTAATCCAGCTGGTGGATCAGCAGTTTGTCCCAGGCGGTGGCGCAGGCGCCGGAAGACCCCGGCAACGAGAACAGATAAGTGCCGTTGGCAACGCCTGCAACGGCGCGCGACTGCAGCGACGACGTGCCTATTTCCTCGAAGGAGATCGCTCGGAAAATCTCGCCGAAGCCGTCCAGTTCTTTTTCAAACAGCGGCCTGACGGCCTCTGGCGTACCGTCAAATCCTGTGACACCCGTTCCCCCTGTCATGAGCACGACCTGAACCTTGGGATCAGCAATCCAGCGAGATACCACTGCGCGGATCTCGTACATATTGTCGGGCACGATCACCTTCTCGACGAATCGATGGCCGGCATCCTGCACGCGGCCGACGAGCAATTTGCCGGATTTATCATCAGACTCTGTGCGTGAATCCGAGACTGTCATCACCGCGATCGGCACCGCTATAAATTCACGTCCCTGGGTCGACATTATGATTACCGTTGCTTGTAGGTCAGGTTTTCTGCGCCTATTATAGAACCGCAAACGGCAGTGTCTGCCCACCCATTGGCCCTGTTCCCATGACCATCCATGTCCGATTTTTTGCCAGCATGCGTGAGCGCATTGGCCACGCCACCCTGACGGTGGAGGCAGACGGCATTGCCAGCGCCCGCGATGTCTGGAAGGCCGTCAGTGATGACTCCCCCGACGAGGAGATGCTGGTTGCAATCAACAAGGAATACGCCGGCCTTGATCGTGCCGTAGCGGACGGCGATGAGGTCGCGTTCTTTCCACCCGTCACTGGAGGCTGACACGCTGATGACTGTCGAAATTCGCGAACATCCGTTTGATCCCTGGCAGGCCGTCTCCGAGTACCGCTCGACCCGTCTGGCTTCGGCTAAATGCGGCGCGAGCGCGGTGTTCGTCGGCACCATGCGCGACTTCAACGAAGGGGATGAGGTCAAAGCAATGGTGCTTGAGCACTATCCCGGCATGACAGAACAACAGCTGGAAGACATGCGCTCTGACGCCGTCTCCAAGCATGGGCTGGAGGACGCGCTTGTCGTCCATCGTGTCGGGACCGTGCATCCCGGCGACGATATCGTATTGGTGGCTGCTTTTTCAGCTCATCGAAAAGAGGCGCTTGCCGCTTGCCGGGAAATGATGGAAACGCTGAAGTCCACCGCGCCTTTCTGGAAAAAAGAAACGCTCGCCGAAGGTGAGCGCTGGGTGGAGCGCAATACCCCCGGCTAGGGCTGCCGCTGCTCACGCATCAGGCAGGCCGCCTGGCAGCGATCCAGGAGGTATTTTTCCCTGGATCACCGCCATCAGAAAGCGACAACACATCCAGCGTTGAAAACTGCCGGGCGAGCTCTCCCGGCTGCAGCACATACTCGGGATTAAATGCGGTCGCCTTGTTGAGGTGATGCACATTGAAAGTGCGGTAAAAGAGAAGGCCACCGGGAGCAAGACCCGCCGCCATCTGGGGAAACAGGTTTCGATCAAGGTATCGAAAACAGCAGATAACCGACCAGGGACCGGTAGGCAACGGGGTGACCGTCAAGTCTGCTGTCGTGGTCTTAATGGCAACACCTTCGCGTTCTGCAAGCTGCTCACCCAAACCAAGGCCCACAGCGCTGCAGTCGAGTGCCGTCGCATGCAAGCCGCGTTTTGCAAGGTAAACAGCCGCATGGCAGGTACCCGCAGCGACATCCAGGGCGGTACGCGGCTCAGGGAGGGCATCAATATCCTGCTGGTGACTGTCGAGCAATGGCTCAACGCGAAGCGCGGGAGCCAGACTCGCCGCGGCATACTTTTCGTTCCAGCGTGAAGTGTCGCTTACCACGAAACCAGACTCATCCTGAAAAGACAGGCTCGACCGCTACTGCCTGGGGATCTTGACCCTGTACTCTTCGTACTCCAGTTCCCCATCGTAAATACTGGTCCGCCCCTCCTGTTTGGCAATTCCCCGGCGCTTGCCGAAGGCTGAGATATGTTCCACCAGCGGACGCGGATTGTGTGCTCTTAACCACAGGCGCAGCAGGTGGCGGCGCTTGTCAGGATCTTCATCATCAACGAAAGCGGTGCGATTGTGAAGCACCGTATAGTTGCTGAAAAAAAGCATATCCCCTGGCGAGAGCATGAACTGGCGATAACACTTCGGCCCGTGGGCGACTTGATCCAGCGTATCCAGGGCCTCACTTTCGGCGGGGGTCTTTTCCTTGCCCATGTGGGCAAAACCCATTTCGATGTAACTCCTCAGATAACTGATACTGAGGCAGCCCGCCTTTTCTGAAAAGACCGGAATCCTTTCTTCCGTGACGGGCGACTCTCCCGGCGCATGCTCACCAAAAAGATGGTAGTGAAAGCCCTCGCACAGTGTGGGCAGTATCTGGGGGTGGTGATCCACCAGTTCGTTATAGATCGCGGCAGCGCCCGCGTAGCCACTCAGGCCGCCCTCACTCGCGGGCACCAGGCACATCATGCCGACGATATCGGTGGCATCGGTGTGCAGGGCAAGTTCGGTACTGTTCTGGTAGGCGCGGTATCGCGGGTTGTCTCCGCCAAGATTCACCACATGTCCCAGCCGGTCACCTGCCAGGCTCTGGGACTGCGCCTCTCCCATATGTGCCCCGATGCCCCAAAAAATCAGCGCGCAGTCTTCTTTTGAATATCTCGAGCCGTCAATCCCCTGCAACAGTACCAACCCCTTTCCGTAGTCGATTTCCTGGATCCAGCCCGCAACCGTCTCCTGCATGGTGCCAAGGGGGAAATCGCCTGCGGTCACCTCTTCAACGTCAAGCCCCTTGGCCTTGACTGCGCCTAAAGCGGCATCAAGAGCAGACAGTTCCTGAACGCTCAGCGAATAGGTGATATCCGACTTGGAACGGACCGAGTCCGTCGTCCAGGCGTTGGGGTGATCAGGCCTTGCCTCGGGCAGCATTCAGACAAGGCCTGAGAACGGTTCGACCTCTACGAGATCTCCCGGCTGGGCACCCGCGCTGGCGATGGGCAGGATGACAAAGCAGTTGGCCTGGCTCATGGAACTCAGGATGCCCGAACCCTGCTCGCCTGTGGTTGAGACCACCAGCGCGCCGGTGTCATCCTGGGAGAGCACCCCCCGTTGAAATTCCGTTCGCCCGGGCCGCTTTTTCAACCGATCCAGAGTGCGTGCCTGAAGGCGCAGCGGCTGCCAGGACATCTCGCCGGAAAGATGCCGCAGCGCAGGCAGAACAAACTGATAAAAGGTCACCATGACTGACACAGGATTGCCCGGCAAACCGAAAAAGAGACTGTCGCCGATCCGCCCGAAAGACAACGGCCTGCCCGGCTTCATGGCGATCTTCCAGAAATTGACTTCGCCGATCTCGTCCAGAACGTCCTTGACGTAATCGGCATCCCCCACCGACGCCCCGGCCGAGGTGATCACCACGTCCGCGATATCAGCTGCCTTCAAAAACGTGTTCTTGATTTGCTCCCGATCATCGGGCACCACACCAAGATCGTTGAACGCCATGCCCGCACGGCTCAACATACCGTGCAGTGTGTAGCGGTTGGAATCATAGACATCGCCGAGTTCCAGGGGCTGTCCAATCGAGCGCAATTCATCGCCGTTGGAAAAAAATGCGACACGCGGCCGGCGCAGGACGGGCAGTTCGCCTATGCCCAGCGACGCCACCATGCCAAGGTCGCCCGGCAGCAGCCGTCGGCCTGCCGCCAGTGCGGTGGCACCCTCAGCAAGATCTTCTCCCGCGTATCGGACGTGCTGGCCATCCCGTTGTCCGTCGGCAACCCGGATGTGCTGATCCTGCTGCTCGACGTGTTCCTGCATCACGACCGTGTCTGTCCCTTCCGGCATCACCGCACCCGTCATGATGCGCACACACTCACCCGGTCCCACGCTGCCGGTAAAGGCCTTGCCGGCCCAGGCCGTGCCGACTACCTGAAGCGATGATTCCTTCAGGTCCGCAAAGCGCAGCGCATAGCCGTCCATGGCCGAGTTGGTATGGTTTGGTACAGCGACCGGGGAATGCACGTCAGCACCCAGCACCCGGTCGAGGGCCTCACGCAGCGCCACCACTTCCACGTCGGCGATGGGCGTGACGGCTTGTGCGATTCGATCAAGTGCCGTATCCACCGGCAACAAAGCCGGATCATACTCATCATCACAGCTCGGCTGGCGGGAAACGGGCTCCGGCGTGCTCATGTCCCGCGCTGCCAGTCGCTCGATCGGCCGCCCGATTTCTCCAGTAACTGGATATCGGTAATGGTCATGCCGCGATCGACCGCCTTGCACATGTCGTAGATGGTCAACAGGCCCGCGTTGACGCCGGTCAGCGCCTCCATCTCGACACCGGTTCGCTCCCGGGTTTCAGCCGTGGCGGTGCAAAAGACACATCGTTGATCGCGATCAATATTGAAATCCACCTCGACACGCGTCAGGGAAAGCGGATGACATAAGGGGATCATTTCGGCAGTGCGTTTTGCTGCCATGATCGCCGCGATACGGGCGACCGCTAACACATCGCCCTTCGCATGGCCGCCTTCGGCAATCAGGTCCAGGGTCGACGACTGCATGACGATGCGGCCGTGCGCGACCGCGCGTCGGGCGGTGATCTCCTTGTCGCCGACATCCACCATCCGGGCCTCGCCCTGCTCATTGAGGTGGGTAAGAGTCTTGCTGTCCATCGCTAAAAAGGGTGCCTAAAAAAAGTGAAGAATATTCTAGCGGTTATTGCGCCGCGCGGAAGCCTGTCGATCCTTGGCAGAACTGCCCGCATGCTACAATTTTCCCGTTAATTTCTACGGTATCGCATTATGGTCAGCACAGCCTCCACGATGCAGGCGCTTGGATCTGAAGCACCTGCTTTCACCCTGCCCAATACCCATGCCGCATCAGGCGGGCCGACGGTGTCGCTGGCGGATTACGCCGACAGCAAAGCGCTATTGGTCGCTTTCGTCTGCAACCACTGCCCTTATGTGATTCATATCCGGGATGCGTTTAACGCCTTTGCCAAAGAGTACGCGCCGCTGGGTCTGGCGACCGTTGCGATCAGCGCCAACGATGCGGCGACGCATCCTGATGATGCACCGGAAATGATGGCCGAAGAAGCCGCGCGGCACGGCTTCGCGTTTCCCTATCTCTATGATGAAGATCAGTCCGTGGCCAAAGCCTACCGTGCCGCCTGCACTCCGGATTTTTTCCTTTTTGATGAGCACCGCCAGCTCGCGTATCGGGGACAGTTTGATGCCTCCCGGCCAAAGAACCAGGAACCGGTGAGCGGCATCGATTTGAGAAACGCAGCGGATGCAGTTCTACGCGGCGATGCCGTTCCCGGCGAGCAAATCCCGAGTATCGGCTGCAACATCAAGTGGAAAGCGGGACAGGAGCCCGACTACTTTCCCGCCTGATCGTGCGCCCCGAGGCGCCCGACATTTGTTGTGATGGGTGAGTCTGTTTTATTTTCCATATTCCTGATCTTCACCGGGGCGGCGCTCCTCGCGACGGTTGCGCTTTTTGCGCGCCAATCTCTGCTGGTCGCCTACATCGCGGTGGGGGTTATCGCGGGGCCATCGGTCACGGGCCTGGTGGCCGATCCCCATCTCATTGCCGATCTCGCCCATATCGGGATCATCTTCCTGCTGTTTCTGCTGGGGATCGATCTGTCGCCCCGCAAACTGCTCGGCCAGATGCAAGAGGCCGTCGGCGTCACCCTGATCAGTTCCATCATCTTTGCCCTGCTCGGTTATGGGGTGGCATTGGCCGCAGGCCTCGCTCGCGTCGACTGCCTCGTCGTCGGTATGGCCAGTACCCTGTCCAGCACGATCATTGGGCTCAAGCTGCTGCCCACAACAGTGCTGCACCATCGCCATACCGGGGAGGTCATCATCAGTATCCTGTTGCTGCAGGACCTGCTCGCGATCGGCGCCCTGCTGCTGGTCGACACCCTGGCGGCGGGATCGATGCCATGGCTGCAGGCGGGCCTTGAATTCGCGGCGCTGCCGTTTCTTTTTATTGGTGGTTTGCTTGCTGAAAGATGGCTGCTACGGCCACTCTTTGAGCGTTTCGACAAAGTCGGCGAGTATGTCTTTCTGCTGTCGCTGGGGTGGTGTCTGGGTTTTGCACAATTTGCGCAGAGCCTTGGCCTTTCCTATGAGGTTGGCGCCTTCATCGGCGGCATCACACTGGCCAACAGTCCCATTGCGCCGTTTATTGCGGAAAGTCTGCGGCCATTGCGGGACTTTTTTCTCGTGATGTTCTTTTTTGCCCTTGGCGCGGGCTTCGACCTCGCGGGTGCCGCTGCCATTTGGCCGTCCGCCCTGGCTTTGGCCGCGGGTGTCCTTCTGATCAAGCCCGTCACCTACCGCGTCCTCCTCAGAAGATACGGTGAAAGCACACTTCTGGCTGGCGAGGCGGGCGTGAGGCTCGGTCAGATGAGTGAGTTTTCCCTGCTGCTGGTTGCCGTCGCGCTACAGGCGCAAACCATCAGTCAGCAAGCGGCCCACCTTGTCCAGTTGGCAACCCTGATCACGTTCATTGCCTCATCCGCTTTTGTGGTGCTGCGTTATCCCAACCCCATTGCCTTGTCAGAACGCCTGCGAAGAGACTAGTGGCCGCAGCGCCTAGGACGCTGATTCTGAGGAAGCCTGCTGCCTGACTTCGTTAACCGCGGCATTCAGGGCCGCTTCGTCAGCGAGATATTCATGATCGACTACCTTCAACTCGTCGCTAAGCCGGAAGACGAGCGGGATGCCGGTAGGAATGTTGTACTGCATGATCTCGTCTTCACTCATGCCAAGGAGAAATTTCACCATCGCACGCAGGCTGTTGCCGTGCGCAACAACCAGTACCCGCTTGTCATTGTTGAGTTCCGGGACCAGCCTTTCGTTCCACCATTGCATCACCCTTTCCAACGTGTCTGCCAGTGACTCGGTATCGGGGAGTCCGGCAATACCGGCATATTTCGGATCCCCAGAAGGGTGCTGTGGATCCCCGGCGTCAAGAGCCGGGGGGCGAATGGCATAGCCCCGGCGCCATTTAAGGACCTGATCATCGCCGTGCTTGAGGGCGGTTTCTTTTTTGTCGAGACCCTGCAATGCGCCGTAGTGCCGTTCGTTCAGTCGCCAATCCGTTTGCACCGGAAGATACATTTGGTCCATCTCATCGAGGATCAGCCACAGTGTGCGGATAGAGCGCTTTAACAGCGACGTCATGGCGACGTCGAACCGGTACCCTTTTGTCGCCAGGGTCTTGCCGGCATCGCGGGCTTCGCGGATGCCCCTGTCAGACAAATCCACATCCACCCATCCGGTAAACCGGTTTTCAAGATTCCATGTACTCTGGCCATGGCGTATCAGCACCAACTCTTTCATATCGCGCAACTCGCTATCATTAATCCAGTTTCCGGGGAGCTAACCTGCTCGCGTTGTCAATTCATTCACGAGCAGCTTGAGCGCCTTTGCCCGGTGGCTCAGCGTATTCTTAGCGTTTGGGCTGAGTTCCGCGGCCGTACAGTTTTCTTCCGGGACCCAGAATACCGGATCATAGCCAAAACCGTTCTCGCCGCTGGGCGAGGCGGCGATGTATCCTGGCCAGGTCCCCTCACAGATCAGGGGCGCCGGGTCATCCTCCCGTCGCAGGTAGACCATCAGGCAACGAAATCGGGCCTGTCGCTCCTCAAAAGGCACACCCGCCAGGCGGGAGAGCATCTTGGCGACGTTCTCGGAATCGCTGGCGCCCTCCCCGGCAAAACGTGCCGAATAGACACCCGGCGCCCCGCCCAGCGCGTCGACTTCGATGCCCGAGTCGTCCGCAATAGCGGAGCGCCCGGTTTGCTGAGCCGCATTGCGGGCCTTCAGGATCGCATTCTCAACAAAGGTCTTGCCGGTCTCTTCGGCAGGGATGACGCCCAGCGCACCCTGACCGACCACTGAGAAACCGCTGTCTGACAACAGGGTGGTTAACTCCCGGAGTTTTCCCGAGTTATCGGAAGCGAGGACCCACTCACGGTTCACTGGGCTGGCTCTCGAGCGAGGCGCTGCAAGCGCATCAGCTCCTCGATGCCCATCACGGCGATGGCGGTCATATTCTGCATCTCGGCTTCACTGAACGGGCTGTGTTCGGCGGTCCCCTGAATCTCGATGAACTGTTTCTTATCATTCATGACGAAATTCATGTCGGTATCGGCGGTACTGTCCTCAGAATAATCGAGGTCCAGCAGCACCTCACCCTGTTTCAGGCCCACAGAAACAGAGGCAATCTGGTGCAGCGGGACCGGGGCATCAAGCAGGCCCTGCTGATGGAGATGGTCCAGGGCATCAGCGAGCGCCACCCAGGCGCCTGTAATCGATGCCGTGCGCGTACCGCCATCCGCCTGAATCACATCACAATCCAGTGTGATCGTTCGCTCTCCAAGCGCATTCAGATCCAAGGCAGCCCGCAGCGAGCGGCCAATCAGCCTCTGGATTTCAAGGGTTCGCCCCCCCTGCTTGCCGCGGGCCGCCTCACGCGCCATCCGCTCTCCCGTTGCCCGGGGCAGCATACCGTATTCCGCGGTAATCCAACCTTGCTGGCTGCCCTTGAGAAACCTGGGTACGCGCTCTTCAACGCTTGCCGTACACAGCACCCGGGTGTCTCCAAACTCCACCAGCACCGACCCTTCGGCATGACGGTTATAAGCGCGGGTGAAGCGCACGGGTCGCAACTCGTCCTGACGTCGGTTGTTCGCTCTGGCCATCAATCTTCCTCTGTTGTGATGTGTCGTGACGCGGCGGGTCTTTGCAACGGGCGCCGACTCAGCCCGGCGGCAGCGGATGCCCGAACAACGAGAAGAACTGCGTCAGGAACCGATAGGTCAAACCCCAGATCACCCGCTCATCCTCCTCGCTTAGAAATATACCGGGAAACAGCGCCCCGCCTGCGGCGTCATACTGCACTGAGGTCCGAAGCTTGGGATCGAGAAGCCGGGACAGCGGTATCTGTACCACCTCGGAGACTTCGTGGTTGGGCCTCAGCACAGGTGTGGTGTCTACCAAATAAACAAAACAGGAAATCACGAGATCGGCTGATCGGCCGCCATGACGGCCGCGCAGATCTCCAAGTCGACCCACCGATTCGACTGGATGCAGCTTAAGCCCGATTTCTTCACAGGTCTCGCGGCAGGCAGCATCGCCCGCTTCAAGATCGCTGTGCTCGCGCCGGCCTCCCGGAAAGGCCATCTGCCCTGACCAGGGATCATCAGGCGACATCGCCCGCTGGATAAAAAGGATACTGGGATCGTGCTCGCCTGCATCACGATTCAGGACCAGCGCCACCTCTGCCTGGCGAGCGCTGGATTGCCGGTCGAGGTCGGGCTGGTGTTCCTGAAAACGATTCAGGACCTCGCTGACCGAAATCACCAATGGATTCCGCCGCCGAGCAGGATGCCATAACTGCCCTCGCTGGCGCCGGATCCCGTGATTGCCCCGGTGTAGTCTGTAATCTGGTATCGCCAGGCCAGGCGAAGGTCCACAAAAGGCAGGGGATCGAGGACCAGTCCCGTCTCGACTGAGATTGAGGAAAGATCCTGACGCGACCCGACGGTCCCGAGCGAGGGCGCCCATCCGGCATCGGCATAAAACCGGAGAAAGCCAAGAATGCCGACTCGCGCCTCGGCCATGACCCGCGCCCCTGACGCGTCACCCTCTGCCCCGAAGCGGTCCTGCTCCCACCCCAGCCCCAGGGCCAGAAAGGTGTTGTCGGTCGCGCTCAGCAAACGGTATTTGAAATCGACTAGCGTCTGCTCGTCCGGCGCCATGCCAACACTGTCCTCACTGATCCGATAAAGAGACGCCCGAAGACCCCACCGCTCGCCCAGCCACAACTCACCATAACCGCCGGTGAGGGGAGAATTCACCGACGTATCCTGATAATCGTCTACCAACCAGGTAAAGACGCCCGCTTCGCCGTCAATCGGTCCCAACGCCGCTGCCGGCACGGTTGCCAGCAGCCCTGTCATCAAAAAAACGCGCGCGATACACTTCACGAATCAATTCCTGGAAGGGAAGAAAGGTGATTTTATCATCCGGCCTGTGCGGTTCGATGGACGCAACCATATCGGAGGCTCTGACGATGACCGAACGAGAACACGACAACGGTGTCCGTCTTGATCGCTGGCTCTGGGCTGCGCGTTTTTTCAAAACCCGTGCAGAAGCGGTCGAGGCAGTCCGGGCAGGCCATGTTCTGCTCAACGACCATAAAACCCGCTCAGCAAAATCGGTCCGTTGTAACGACCGGCTGCGAATCCGCCGCAAAACGATGGTCTATCACGTCACGATCCGACACCTGATCGACAAACGGGTCTCCGCCGCGCTCGCTGCTGAGGCCTACGTGGAAGATCCGGACAGTATTGAACGGCGCGAAACCCTGCGTCAGCAGTTGCGCCTGCAGCCCCAGCCCGTCAGACAGTCCAAGGGCAGGCCCGACAAAAAGGAACGGCGGCAACTCAAGCAGGTGCGCTATGCCGATGGGAGCGGCTGAACCGATGCGCGGAACCATTCTCGATGCCGACAGTTTTGATCGCGGTGACCTCGATACCGCTACGCTAGACAACGCCCTTGACCGCTGGACCCATCATCGTTCAACGCGATCTCACGAGGTGGTGGATCGCATCGAGGGCTGTGAGGTGGTCGTCACCAATAAAGTCGTTATCGATACCGCCGCAATGCAGAGCGCTGCCTTGAGGCTGATCGTCGTGGCCGCCACCGGCACCAACAACATCGACCTCGCGGCGGCAAAACAGCGAGGCATTACGGTCTGCAATGTCCGGGACTATGCTTCCGGCGCGGTAAGCCAGCACGTGTTTTCGCTCCTGCTGGCACTGGTCTCCCGCCTTGGCGACTACACCCAGGCCGTCAGAGCAGGCCGGTGGCAGGACAGCAAGGTGTTCTGCCTGCTGGACTATCCCATCCGTGAGCTCGATGGCATGACGCTGGGCATCATCGGCTATGGCAATCTCGGCCGGCGCGTCGAGCAGATCGCGCACGGTTTCGGTATGCGGGTTCTGATCTGTGCACGGCCAGGCAGCGGAGCGATACCTGATGGCCGGATCGCTTTCGACACGCTGTTGGAAAGCTCTGACGTGATTTCATTGCATTGCCCGCTTTCCGCCGCGACGCATAATTTGATCGGCAGAGCCCAGTTTCAAAAAATGAAATCGACTGCCATCCTGATCAACACGGCCCGCGGCGGTATCGTCAATGAAGACGACCTTGCAAGCGCCTTGCGCCGAGGAGATATTGGCGGGGCGGGGATTGACGTGCTGACTCAGGAGCCGCCCGGGGCAGATCATCCCCTGCTGGCCCCGGATATCCCCAACCTCCTGGTCAGCCCTCACAATGCCTGGGGATCGATCCAGTCACGCCAGCGGCTCGCCGATGAAATTGCCAGCCTTATCCGAGCCTATCGTGAAGGGGCGCCCAGAAACTGCTGCCTGCCTGATTGAACATCATCATCCCGCCTCCCCTGACACTGTACGTTCACCTGCCCTGGTGCGAACGCAAGTGCCCTTACTGTGACTTCAACTCTCATCCCCTGAAAACCGACCTGCCCGCGTCGGACTACATCAATGGGCTGATCGCGGATCTCGACACCGTTGAGCAGGCATATTCAAAACGCCACTTTCATGCCGTTTTCTTTGGTGGCGGCACACCGAGTCTTTTCGAGGGGGATCAGATCGCCCGACTGCTGGAGCGTCTCGACCAGCATGGCTGGCTCGATTCGCAGACGGAGATCACGCTGGAAGCCAATCCCGGATCAGCCGACGTGAGTCGGTTCCGCCGCTATCACGATTGCGGGGTCAACCGTCTTTCGCTTGGCGTACAGAGTTTCAATAACGAAAGCCTCAGTGTGTTGGGACGTATACATAACGGGGAAGAAGCCAAAAAGGCCTGTCGCGCGATCAGGGAAGCTGGGTTCGACAACTTCAACATCGACCTGATGCATGGTCTGCCGGGGCAGGTTACGGCGGATGCGCTGGCCGATCTGCGCGCCGCGCTCAGTTTTTCACCGGCTCACCTTTCGCTTTACCAGTTGACGATCGAACCCAATACCGCCTTTGCGGCAAACCCGCCTGTCCTGCCTGACGAGGAAGTACTCTGGGAGATACGTTGCGCCGTTCAGGATCTCGCCTGTGAAGCCGGCTTTGAGCACTACGAGGTCTCTGCCTTTGCCCGGCCGGGGCAGCGCTGCCGGCACAACCTCAACTACTGGGAGTTCGGCGACTACATCGGCATTGGGGCAGGTGCGCACAGCAAACTTTCTCTTGAAGAAGGGGTGTACCGGTGGAGCCGGCCGCGCCACCCGCGTGAGTACCTTAAGACCGTCGCCGCGGGCTCCGTTCCTGACGCCGGACCACCTCTCGCGCCCGACGCCTTGCGCTTTGAGTTCTTACTGAACGCACTGCGCCTAAAAGCGGGCTTCGCAAAACACCTTTTTGAGCAACGGACCGGTCTTGATTGGAACGAAGAGAAGGCTTTTTTTGAGGACGCGGCTAACGATGGACTCCTGCGCCTGGATGAGACCCGAGTACAAAGCACGCCGCTCGGCTGGCGTGTTCTGGATTACCTGCTGGAACGCTTTCTCGATCAATTAGGGCCCGCCGACTCGCATGATATGATGGCCGGACAAGGCCGGTTCGCCTGTCTCAAGTTCACGGCCGCAACGCTTTTTGACTTTTTGATTCGTCACCCATGCTCTGGATCAAGGCGCTACACATCATCTTCATGGTGACCTGGTTTGCGGGGCTTTTCTATCTCCCACGACTGTTTGTCTATCACGCGATGAGTGCGGATCGTGCGGCTCGAGACCAGTTCAAGGTAATGGAGCGCAAACTCTACTTCGGCATTACGACCCCGGGCGGCGTGCTGACAATCGGTTCCGGCCTGTGGCTGTGGCTAGGGTACGGCATCGGCCATCAGAGCCTGTGGCTGATGGGAAAGATCGGGCTGGTTGCGGTCCTCGTTGGATATCACCTCTGGTGCGGGCACATGGTGAAGCAGTTTGCGCAGGACAAAAATCGGCACGGGCATGTTTTTTACCGCTGGTTCAATGAGTTTCCCGTTCTCGTGCTGGTCGGCGCGGTATTGCTGGTGATATTTAAGCCGGCCTGAGCGGGATCCGCGATGTTCCATGTGGTGTTGTTCCAGCCTGAGATTCCGCCCAATACTGGCAATATCATCCGCCTGTGCGCCATAAGCAGATGTAAATTTTCGACCCTCTAATCATAGGTTTTTACCGCTACCGTTAGCCATATATACCGTTATATAGTCCCAATCTGGCACACACTAGGCACACGGTTGGCACACAATGAAAACCATCACCAAGGGGTTCATCGCCGGACTTAAACCGAAGAAGAAACGCTACGACCAGTACGAGGACTGCCTGCACACTTGGGTCACCCCAACTGGACGCGTTGGCTTTGCCTTCCTGACGCACCGCGATGGCAAACGGATTCGTTATCCCATCGCAACCTTCCCCGACAACAAGTTGGATGAGTACCAACGGGAGGAAGTCCAACGCAGGTACGCGGACCTGTATGTCCAACACACCAACAGTGTCCCTACTGAGGTCATTGAGAAACGCCAGTTGGCGAATACCAATAAGTTGGTGAAGAACCTTTTCGATGCCTACATTGAGGAACATTTGCCTACACTCAGGAAGGCAACTAGGGAACAACACACAAGGGTCCTAAACAACACGCTAAAGGATATGCACAGCATCCGTTTGGCAGACCTTAGCAAGCGCCATTTGCTTGATGCTAGGAGGGCATTGAACGGCAAACCGGGGATGCAAAGGGGCGCCATGGATGTATTGCGTGGTTGCCTTAACTGGGGCGAAAAGCACGAATGGATTGCCGAATCCCCGTGGCGCAATATGCCTGCTACCAAGTCAAATAAGCGTACCCGCGTACTCAAACCAGACGAAATAAAGGCAGTTTGGGACTATCTGAACCCTATGCTTAGGTTCATCCTGCTGACAGCGCAGAGGTCAGACGAGGTCATGGACTTGGAATGGGCCGATCTTGAAATAGGTGCCATGCCGGTGCAGGAACACAACGAACCGATGCGTTATCCAACGGTACGGTGGACCCAACCGGATAACAAAACAGGCGTACCCCATGTGCTGTCACTTCCACCGTTAGTGGTTGCTCAACTTCCACATTGGATAGATGCTCAAGGCAATCCCGTGATAGGTGGCAACGGTGCTGTGTTTAAGTCGCAACGAACCCTCAAAAAATATTCCGGCACCAGAGCAATACGCTATATGCTTGAACGCGGATTGGAACGAATGGAAGTACCACCCGCGCACTTCACCGTGCACGACTTGCGCAGAACAGCGTTGACCAACATTGCCCGTTTAATGCAGTCAGGAGAAGCAGCAGAACGCGTTGCTAACCATTCGCTTGGTGACGTTGCATCGCGCTATAACCTGTACGAGTTTGAAGATTTAAAAGCACAAGCACTGACACGTTGGTCGGTGTATGTTGGGGAACTTGTTTATGCCTGAACATGAATTCGTAGCAAAGGTCATCACTGACCTAGAGAAAGAAAACGCAGCACTGAAACGGCAGTTGACCCTGTACCGCTGGGCAATGGTTGTCGTTGCCGTGGGATTAGCGTTTATATTGGGGGGATGGGTATGAAACAACAGGAGAACAACCATGACTGACTTTCAATCCTTCCGTAACGCTGTCCTTGAGAACGATGACCTTCAGGACGAGGTGATGTCTGTCGTTATGACTGCCACCCGTAATGGTTCCGGTCTGGGAGATGGCATAGCAACCCTTGCGAAGAACCACGGCTACACGATCACCTCAGAAGAAGTCTATGCCCACGCTGACTTCCTTGGCCAAGATGGTGACTTGACGGACTTTGAGTTGGAGATGATTAGTGGTGGTGTTAGAAGCGGCGGTGCTTGTTAACCCCATTCATCCCAACCTCACCCCACCCCAAAATTTTCAACAGGAGAACTGAAATGATTGACCGTTATCGCAGTGAACATGACCATCATGGTTGGATGGGGTGCCGTGAAAGTGTTGGTGCCTGAGGTGAGTGCTTATGGGGAACAAGCAGTACGGGTGATGAACAAAACATTGGATGTGAACATCAAAATGTATGCCGACTGGCCCGCTGAACTTCGTGGACTGCCAGTGACGGTGCATAACCCAGTGGATGTGTATGTGCAGAATTCAATGGGTTCAACTGTCCCAGTCCATTGCGTCAAAGGTTGTGATTGATCCCCCAAAATTTTCCGGATGGTTTTTTGCCCCGCCGGTGAGTGGATGGGATATATGGTATTAGGAACGATGCGGAAAGGGGTGGGTACCCTTTGTCCCTGATGGAATGCGCGGAAGGCTTGCAACCACCTAGCCCACCGCCCTACACCTTTCGAGCACCACGGGGGTTAGCGTTCAGCGGGGTGGGGGTAGCAAACCGAAAAGAAAATAGAATATTAGTAATTGCTTATCGACCAGATCAAGGCCGATATAAAGCAGATAGTGGAACTCCTGCCCAACCCATTCAATTCCACTTTACATAATAGCGATTATGCGGAAATTGAGCGGTCCAGAAACGCTACTATTATAGGTCCCACCAGAACGCCACCGGTGTGGGACACCAGACCCTAGCACCATTCGTAGGAAATCACGCCCCGCGTGGGAAATCGCGGATAGCGTGGGGAATCGCGGACAGGCTCATCCTGTGCGACACCACCTGCAGGATAATGGCACTATGGGAATACCGATCCTTTGATCGCTCAGGGTGGAGTGTGGGCGAATGTCAATGAGAGGCCCCCAGATGCGCTGTAACGGGCGGTAGCAATACCACGCTCTTACCCACTACTCCAACACCGACCATTCAATACAGGCCATTACAGGCCCTATTATCGGGTTTGTGCTGTATGTATGTACAGGATGGACCGCCAAATGGTTTAGGGTGTGTGTGGGTGGGCGTAACCTACGTTGTTTTCGTATATAAGGAATTGCTTATTTCCCCCCAAACCTTTATAAGTAACTACTAATATACTCGGTTTCCTAACTACAAAACACCAGTTTACGTAGTTCTCGCACCGCTAATCGCATCGGGTTTGGTCACGACTTACCGTCCGTTCTGTCCGTAAGGTATGGACCTTGTATCACATACGAAATTTCTTCCCGATTGGGAACTTTTTATATATGAAATACAACCACCGTACCGAACGAGGGAAACGGACGGGTAACCTGTAAGTGCCTGCCAACTAAGGCGAATCCCCTTATGTGCTGATGTATTAGGAGGCATTAAGTGCCTGCTTAAAAAGCGAAACCACCCAAAGCCGTGATCTGGTACAGGCACTAAGTCGTTGAGTTGTCACGACGAACCACCAATACCCTGATGTATTAACGGGGTGCGACTTACGAATCACACCACTAAGTCGTTGAAGTACATCGGCGAACCATCAGTACTCTGAAATATTAACGGGTGCCTGATTCAGCCTGCTTTCAGCACGCAAAGCCTTGATCCAAAGCACAGTTTGTACAGGGTGGTGATCAGTTAGGGAGGTATCCGCTTAGGCAGGGCCAAATTAATTAGCCACCTATAGAGAGCACACAACACGAAACAAAGGTTGGCGATGACCGCCAACGTAACAAGGGAAAGACGAGGGAACGTCAAATGAAACTAAACAACACAACACAAATTATTGCGCGTGAACTCGCGCAACACTATGACCACAAACGAGGCCAACGGCACTACGGCTACGAGGCGCTACGTGACCGCGGGTTACTGGCGCACCCCGAACGCATTGCGAGGATCGTAGTCGGGCAGACCAACAGCGGTAATCGAATTGCAGCAACCGCTTTACGCATTGGTGACGCGATAGCATCGACACAAAACTGTCAGTGGATATTCCGGGAGAAGTTCGACGTTGGATTATTCCTATTGTCGATAGCAATCCATACCGGGTTGTACGAGGCAAGGCGCGCCAACGGTGAGGCACCAACGTCTGACCGTTCGCGTGAACCGTACTTCATATACGCGGTTGGTAGTCCCGAAAAACAAACCGCCGGATACCTTTCGACTGAGGGCGCATTCCCGCAGTGGACCAACGGCATCGACGAGGACGGCAGGCAACTACTGTATTCACACTACTACACACCCGAAGTGCATCCAGATAGCACGTGGGTTCGTGCCGTGCATCACCTTGAAGGTATCCCCTTCCAAATTAACCAAGCAGTGCTTGAAGTAGCACAGCGGGTTGGCATCTCAGCATCCAATCCAACTAAGCGCCTTCAACAGGAGCAAATCCTTGAGACTGCCAACGGTTTGTTAGGTAGTGAGTTCCATCATCGCGCACACCTTGACAAGCGTGGTCGTCTTTACATCAGTCGATCACCTATCAACTTCCAACAGGGTGATTTGTCCCGCGGGTTGATTGAGTTCGCCGAAGGCATCCCGCTTACCGAGCAAGGCATCGACGCGATCCATTTACACATCGCTAATTGCAACGGCATCAAAGGTGACATCAACGAACGCATCCAGTACAGCAAGGACCATCATGGTACTTGGCTGTCCTATGCTGACGGTTCAAGTGATGGGTGGTTAAACGCATCAGACCCGTGGCAGTTGCTACGCGCCTGTATCGAACTTGTAAGCACCAAGGTTGGGGATCGTTCCAACCTGATCGTGCCGGTGACCTTTCCCCTGCATGCATACCGCGGTTGATGTGGGAATCTGAGCATATTATGCAGCCTGTTTAGCGAACCTGGCAGGCGGTAAGTAGCCAAGTGAGCTGTGCGGCCGAACCTCGTTGTAATCGTTTCTCCAGGTCGCG
>JAERSQ010000255.1 GCA_016845525.1 Pseudomonadota bacterium | reverse complement strand
GGCTTAAGCCGCCAGGGCGTAGTTGTCGTCGTTGGCAACTAATAGTTTGCAGTTGGATTTACGAGGAGATCTGCACCTCGACATGCTCCGATGGCTTTGTAATCCACGTCGAAACCAGGTCGCCCCCGTTTCTTCATCGATAAATGCCAATGGCTAATTATATCGCAACTGGGGCACGCTTTCCCCGGAAATTCAGTCAGATAAAGCGTTTGTGATTATCGGTTCAGCTTCATCAGCCGATGCTGATCGCGGTCCCACTCACGCTGGCGGATGCTGGCGCGCTTGTCGTGCTGTTTTTTTCCCTTCGCGAGGGCGATCTTGAGTTTTGCCCGGCCTTTTTTCCAGTAAAGTGATAACGGCACCAGGGTGTAGCCCTTTCGCTCGACGGCCCCGATCAGTTTACCGATCTCGCTGGCATGCAAAAGCAGTTTACGACTGCGGGTCGGGTCAGGAGAGACATGGCTTGAAGCCGCCGGCAGGGGAGAAAAATGGGCGCCAAAAAGATACAGCTCGCCCGCTCGGATGATCACATAACTTTCTTTCAGTTGTGCGCGGCCCTCCCGCAGGCTTTTGACTTCCCATCCCTCGAGTACGAGACCTGCCTCGAATTCCTCCTCGATGAAGTAGTCATGCCACGCCTTCTTGTTGCGGGCGATGCTGGCATCGTTTTTGGGAACACGTTTTGCCATGGGCCTCTCGAGCCGCGATACCAATCTATATCTGGACTATAGCGGAGCCGGGGATCCTGGCGGGGGTCAGGCGTGGGATGCGGCGGCAGAAGGGCAAGGCTGGGTTCTTTGAACCGTGCCCAGCCCCAGCATTCGGCAGACCGCCCAGGCCAGTTCCGACCGGTTCAGGGTATAGAAGTGAAACCGGTCTACGCCGTGATCCCGCAGCCGGGTGCAGAGCTCCGCAGCGATCGTGGCGGATACAAGCGTCCGGATCCGGGGGGCGTCATCGAGCCCGTCAAACAGTGATTCCACCCAGCCCGGAACATGGGTGCCGCAGGCCTTAGCCATGGTGACGGTGCGTTTGAGGTTCACCACTGGGAGGATGCCCGGAATGATGGGTGCCTGTATCCCTGCGGCAACGGCCCGGTCACGAAATCGAAGGAAGGTATCCGCCTCAAAGAAAAACTGGGTAATGGCATAGCGGGCGCCGGCATCAATCTTGCGCTTCAGGTTGTCGAGGTCGTCTTTGTCCGAACGCGCCTCAGGATGTACTTCGGGATAGGCTGCCACCCCGATGTCGAAACCCCCCCGGCGGCTGATAGCGCTGACGAGTTCAAAAGCCGATGCAAATCCCCGGGGATGAGGCTGAAAAGTGCTTTGCCCCCGCGGAGGGTCTCCGCGCAGCGCAATTACCTGGCCGACTCCGGCTGTGCGGTAGGCCTCAACGACTGCCATGACGGCCCCTTTTGACTCACCGGCACACGTAAGATGACCGGCCATCGGGGTTGTGCAGCGCGAGGTCAATGTCTGCAAAGCGTTCAAGGTCCGCGCCTGGGAGGTACCGCTTGCACCGTAGGTAACCGACATGAATGTACCCCCGAGAACGTCAAGCTGGTCTGCTGTATCGACAAAACCGGCCTGGCCTTCGGGTGTGGATGGGGGAAAAAGCTCAAACGAGACTCTTGGCGTGTCTCGAATGAGGAGTGCCTTCGGTTTTGGTCTCCGGGCAAGGCGCTCGGCGGTTTCGTTGGCGCCTTGTGACAGCGATTGGCTGATATCGGCCGGGGTACTCACGCAGCCTCCTGGTGGGAGCGTTTGAGGCCGCTCTTGCGGGCACTCCACAGAACCGCTGTTAACGTGCCCGCGTCTTCGACGGTGTTCAACACCAGGTGCTGAGCATTGAATGTTGTCAGGCCTGAAAGCGTGCACCAGCGTTGCACCTCACTGTCTTCATAGCCCAGCCTTCGATGCGAGTGCTTGAGGCGAAGGTCCTCAATTGCATGGGGCGCAAAGTCGACAATCAGCAGCAAGCCCCCGGGCGCCAGCAGACGGGAACCTTCTGCAATAGCAGTACCTGGGTCATCGAGATAATGCATGACATGATGCAGGGTCACGATATCCGCGCACTTGTCCGGTAGCGTGGTTTCAGTGAGGTCTTGCTTCAACAATCGGCAATGACCGAATTGATGCTGCAGAAGTTTGCCGCGGGCGATGGCGAGCATCTCGGCGCTCTGATCAATGCCGATGCCCTCCACGGCATCGTCGGCCAGCAGTTCGAGAATTCTGCCGGTACCGGTCCCCATATCAACCAGTCGATATCCCTGCTGCTCGCCAAGCGCTTGGCGGATTGCCTGCTCGATTTCTTCTTCGGGTACGTAAAGCCGCTGAATCGAATCCCACGTGCGTGCCACGCGGCGGAAGTAACTCCGTGCTTTTTTGATGCTTTGCTGCTGCAGTCGTCGGAGATGTTGGCGGTCGCGCGCACGCTGCAGGTCGTTATCCGGATAAAGGGCAAGAACAGACTGGAGGAGGGCACGTTCGCGTCCATCCGCGGCGTGGCGGTAGAACACCCAACTGCCTTCGACATGACGGGTCAGGAGTCCCGCCTCCGACAGAATACGAAGATGCCGGCTGATCCGTGGCTGGCTCATCGCGAGAACCTGGCAGAGTTCGGTGACTGTCAACTCACCGGCTTTGAGGATCTCGACGATCCGCAGTCGGGTCGGTTCGGCCAGCGCCCGGAGTACCTCAACGAGATCCGGTAGTTCTTGAATCTTCATATAACGATATAAACATATCTTTATATATAAAGCAATCATCAAATCGATGCCTGTGACGGACCCCTTTATCGGGCGACCTATAATGCGACTGCCTGCGTCCCGATGAGCACGCTCTTGCCCGACATCACCCGCTCCATGATTGTTCCCTACAGCGCTTCAGAAATGTACGCGTTGGCCGCCGATGTCGACAGTTACGACCGGTTTCTTCCATGGTGCAGTGCATCGGAAGTCCTGGAGTCCACAGAAGACTCGGTCCTCGCTCGGATCGATATCAGCTACAAGGGCTGGAGCACCTCGTTTACCACCCGCAACCGGATGTATCCTGATGTCCGGATCGGCATGACGCTGGAGGAAGGCGCGGCCTTTGATGCTCTTGAGGGCGTGTGGGGTTTCAAGGCCCTAGATGCATTGGCCTGTGAAGTTTCACTGGAAGTGGACTTTTCCCTGTCGGGGGCTCTCGGCAACAAGATGCTGGGTCCGATCTTCAGCCGCATCTGCGCCGAACTCATTGACGCATTTGTGGATCGCGCAAAGGCGCTGTACGGAGAACGCGAGTTTGCTTAACGTTACGGTTGTTTATGCACTGCCTCAGCGCCTGTTCCAGGAAGCGCTCGAATTGTGCCCCGGAGCGCGGGTACGCGATGCGCTTGCGCAGTCCGGCGTTTTGGAAGCCTTTCCGGATATTGACGTCGAGAGCGTGCCGCTTGGAATTTTTTCCCGTCGGGTGGGGCTCGACACGCCACTCGCGGATGGCGATCGGGTTGAGATCTATCGTCCGCTAAAACTGAGCCCAACCGACGCGCGCCGACTGCGGGCAGAGAGGAAACGGGTCAGTCGTCCGAAGGGGTAATCTTGTCCCAAAGATTTGAGAAAAAGCCGGGACTGTCTTCCTCAAGATCGGGCTCAATGGCCCCGGGCAGTCCAGCGCCCTCCACCACTTTCCTCACTACCTGATCGTTTTCAAACCAGATACTGAGCCGGTACTGGGTCACGGGCTCTCCTTTGGCAGGATCGAGACTGTAGAAATAGTCCCATCTTTGTGCATGGAACGGGTCCTCGATGAGCGGTGTGCCCAGAATAAAACGTACCTCGTTGCGCGTTGTCCCCGGAGTAATCTTCTCAATCTGTTCTGCACTGACGACATTGCCCTGTTGAATTTCCACCCGATAGCTGCGAACGCAGCCGCTGGAAGCCAGCAACGAGGCTCCGATCAACAGGCAGAGCAGTGCTCTTGGCAGGGAACGACAAGTGATCCGCATGGTATGCATCATACCGGATGGAAATCGCCTCAGGGGCATTCAGGCGTCCGTGAGTGATTTTTGCATCGCGATCTCATCGCAATGATCAAACTTGGGGCAGGTCACGCAGACACCAAACACTTTCTCAGGGAGGCTTTCCATAGCGACGATCTGGTAGCCGAGTTTACGAAAAAAGCCCGGGACGTAAGTCAGCGCGATCATCCGGGTCAGTCCGAGCTCCCGGGCCATTTGTTCGATGCCATCCACCATTTGCTGGCCGAGGCCCTGTCCGTGACGGTTGGGATGGACCGCGAGACTGCGCACTTCTCCCAGTTCCCGAGTAAAGATTTCAAGGGATCCACAGCCGCAGACCTCCCCATCGGTCTCAGCGACCAAAAATCCTCGAAGGCGCTCATTGATTTCGTCCGACGAGCGTGCGAGCAGTCGTCCATCGTCAGCGTAGTCCCGGAGCAGCGCGTGGATGGACGGGACGTCTGATGTTGTCGCAGCACGAATCATTGCGGTCATGTCAGGGTCCGGGAAAGGAGTTCTTCCGCGTGGGCACGGGTCTTTGCGGTAATTTCGACACCCCCCAGCATTCTTGCCAGTTCTTCAGTACGACCGGGCGCGTCGAGTGACTCCAATTCTACCTGCGTCTCATCGCCTGAGTGCTTTGTGACCCGAAGATGCTGCTGCCCCTGCGCGGCGACTTGGGGAAGATGGGTGATGCACAGAATCTGCTGGTTTTGCGCGAGCGCCCTCAATTTCTGGCCGACGATCTCAGCGACCCGGCCCCCTATCCCGACGTCCACCTCATCATAGATGCACGAGGGGGTCGGAGTCGCTTGGGCAGCCGTGAGCTGAATGGCCAGGCTGACGCGGGAGAGTTCTCCCCCCGATGCTGCCCGCTCCAGGGGTGCAAAGGCCAGGTCGGGCCCCGATTGCAGTTCGAAATACACGTTCTCCAGTCCGTGCGGACTGTGTGTGCCGGCGTCTTCTTCGCGCAACGTTACGCGAAAGACGGCAGCGGCAAGCCCCAGCGACGGCAGTTGGTCATTGACCGCTTTCGCAAGATGCTGAGCCGCTTCCTGACGCGCCTTGGAAATCATTTTTGCCTGCTTGTCATAGATTCGCCGCGCTTTATCGAGTTCCGCTTGGAGCGCCTGTGGGTCATTCACGGTGGTCGTCAGGGTCTCAAGCTCGTGGGACATCTCGTCCAGCAGCGCTTTGAGCGCCTCCGGAGGAACACGGTACTTGCGCCCGGCATCGTGCAATGCGGCAAGGCGCTGATTGATCCGCTCGAGCTCATCAGGCTCGACCGCGTAATCGTCGCTGTACCCTTGAAGTTCTCCGACGACTTCACCGAGTTGTGCGCCAAGACCGTCGACCTGATCGGCCAGCGCCGCAAGCCGCGTATCAAAAACGGCAAGGTCGTTCAGTCGCCCGGCGGCTCTCGCCAATACCGAGGAGGCGGAGGTCGTCTCCGCCTGGTCGAGTTCCTGAAGCAATTGCCACGCCCCTTGGGCGAGTTCGTGGGTGTGGGAAAGACGGGCATGTTTTCGGCCAATCTCCGCATATTCTTCCGGGTCAGGCTCAAGCGCTTTCAGCTCGTCAACCTGATGGCGAAGCAGGGCTTCACGCTCCCGGCGGGTATCCAGGCCAGACTGGGCTCGAGCCAGTTCTGCTGCCCGTTGGGAGATTTGCGAGGCCGTTTCGGCCAGCATCTGGACATCCTCCCGAATGCCTGCACTGTCATCGAGGACGGCACGCTGGACCTCTCGCTGCAGCAGCCGGTGATGCTCGTGTTGCCCATGAATGTCCGTGAGCAGGGCACCCAGTTCACGCAGTGACTGGATCGCGACAGGACGGCCATTGATAAAACCGCGTGAGGCTTTTTCAGGATAAACCAGCCTTCGGAGCGTGCATTCGCCATCCTCTCCGGCCAGTTCCATTTGGATAAGCCAGTCGCGCGCCGATGCGAGTTCGCTGACGTTGAAGTCAGCCTGAATCTCTGCGTGTTCCGAACCGCTGCGGACCAGGTCACCCGATGCGCGTCCTCCGAGCAACATAGCCAGCGCATCAACGACGACCGATTTGCCTGCTCCGGTTTCCCCGGTGATTACCGTGAAGCCGGGCTCGAAGGTAACCTGGACATGTTTGATGACAACGAAATCACGGACATCGATCCAGTTGATCATTGCTTGCTGCCAGATCAGCCCCAGCCCAGCTTGGAATGAAGCGCTTCGTAATGGCTGTGGCCTTTTATTCGGATCAGCCGGGCAGAGCGATCCGCGGGGGTAATCTTGAGGATCTCTCCGCTTTGTACCGCTGCAAAGTCCAGACCATCGACAAAAACGTAACCCTGTTCGTTGTCCGATTCGACAAATTCGATTTCAATCTCCGAATGTCCATCCAGGACAATCGGCCGTTGGCCCAGCGTATGGGGACAGATGGGAGCCACTACGATAGCCGGGAGCAGCGGATGCAGGATCGGTCCGCCAGCAGATAGTGCGTAGGCTGTCGATCCGGTGGGCGTCGCCACGATGACGCCGTCGCCCCGAGTCCGGCCGATGGTCTCTCCGCGTACGCGGGTGTCGAACTCGATCATTTTGCCCGTCGCCCCTTTGGACAGGACGACATCATTCAGTGCCAGCCGCTCATCGTACGGCTCGCCTTTGCGCACGAGCCCCGCCTTGAGCATCATGCGCTCTTCGATCTCAAAGTCGCCGGCGAGCATGAGATCGATCTCGGCCCGGAAATCCTCTGCCGGGATATCGGTAAGAAAGCCCAGCCGGCCCATGTTGATGCCGATCACCGGAAGATCGACCTGTGCCAACGCGCTTGCTACATGCAGCATGGTGCCGTCGCCGCCGACCACGACGCCAAGATCAATAGATTCAGCGAGCCCCTGGCCGTTATCCCCAATGCGAAGCCCTTGGATCTCCTGATGCGTTGTGTCGCCCAGCAGTACGGCGCGGCCCCGTTGCTCGAGGTGTTCTCGAATCTCGTCCAGGGTGGATTTGACCGCCGCATCTTGATAGCGGCCGAACAGGCCGATAGATCTGAAAATCATAAGTTTCTACGGTAAATTGTTGGCCATCAGGCTCTTTATTCTGAAAAGGCAACTTGATTGCGGGCGAATCATCCGGTGGTATGATTGCCGGAACAGTTAGGACTCTTTCGCCGACATTTTACCTTCATTTCCCAATAACAAACGCGTGACAGAACCCGTTGAAAATCTGCAGGATTTGGAACTCAGCGATCGGGCGCAGCACCTGCTGAGATTTCTGATCCGCCGCTATGTCAGTGACGGCGAGCCTGTGGGATCTCGAACCCTCTCACGCGAATCGGGTCTTGATCTCAGCGCGGCAACGGTCCGGAACGTGATGGCCGATCTTGAGGACCTGGGACTGATCCGCGCGCCTCACACTTCAGCCGGACGGGTACCCACCCAGTTGGGTTACCGTGTTTTTGTCAACAGCCTGCTGCAAGTACAGACGCCGGGCAAGTCCAGTTCCAAGGAAATCGTCGATGCCTTGGCGGGGGCGAAAGATGCGGACGAACTGCTGGAGTCTGCTTCAGAGTTGCTGTCGGACATCACCCAATATGCCGGGGTGATCATGTTGCCAGGATCTGACAAGGCAAAACTCCGCCAGGTCGAGTTCCTGGAACTCTCTGAGGACCGCGTTCTCGCAATCCTGGTAACGGATGACGGCCGCGTACAGAATCGCGTGATCTTTCTTGACAAGACACTGTCTGCAAGTGAACTCGTGGAAGCGGGTAATTTCTTTAATTCACGTCATGCAGGGCGAACGCTTCAGGAGGTACGCCACCGGCTGCTATTGGATATGCAGCGGGACAGCGACGAGATGAACCGCATGATGCGCACCGCCGTCGAGATGGCCAGCCAATTGCTTGACGAGGAGCCCGCCGAAGAGGGTGTGGTTGTCAGTGGCGAGACCAAGCTGCTCGGTATCCCCGACTTTGATCAGTTGGGAAAGTTGCGTGAGATCTTTGATACTTTCAAGACCAAACAGGATCTGCTGAATCTGTTGGACAAAAGCATGCGTGCCAGCGGCATCAGTATCTTTATCGGTGAGGAATCGGGGTACAGTGCCCTCACTGACTGTAGTGTTGTCACGGCTCCTTACGAGGATGACGGCCGCTGTATCGGAGTCATCGGCGTGATCGGGCCGACGCGCATGGCTTATGAGGAGGTCATCCCGGTAGTCGATATCACGGCCCGGGTTCTCGGCAGCGCTCTTCGCGGACTGCACTGAGCCGGATTACGCCGGCTCTTGTCCGGGCGGGGTTGAAAATCCCGCCTCCACCCCCAGATTGACCGATAATTCAACTCGCGCCTCGTCCGTAAAGGGAAATTTTGTCTATGACTGTCGGTAAATCTGAAAATTCAAGCAGCGACATCACGGGTGAGGAGAACGACGTGTCCTCGCAAAAGGCGGAATCTGCCGCCCCCTATGAAAAGCAAGGGAATCATCAAGCGAATCAGCATCCAGAGCATAACGAGAGCCCGGAAACGGTCTCGCATGAGGAAGGCGTGTCTGCACCCGGGCCTGATTCCACCGATTCGGAAGCCAGGGGCGGCGGTGCCGGCGATCAATCTGAAGACGACATAGAGACGCTCCGGGCTGAAAATGACCGGCTTCGGGACGAATTTCTTCGGGCTCATGCAGATGCCGAAAACGCCAGAAAGCGCGCGCAGACCGAGATCAGCAACGCCAGGCGGTTTGCCCTTGAGGGTTTTGCGGCCGAACTGCTGAACGTTCGGGATAGTCTGGATCTCGCGAGGTCAGTCGACCTTGACGGGACTGAGGGTGTGGTAGAGCGTGTGGTCGAAGGCCTGGAACTCACCCTGAAACAGTTGGATTCGGCCTTTGAGCGGTTCGCTGTCTTTGAGATCAGCCCTGAGGTGGGCGACAAGCTGGATCCGGAATCACATCAGGCCATGACGCTTGCGCCGTCGACGGATGTGGCGCCCAACCATATCTGTCAGGTGATTCAGAAAGGGTACCGGCTCCATGACCGGCTACTGAGGCCGGCGAGAGTGATTGTGGCCAAGGCGCCTGAAGGCGAGGATGGCGGTGAAAAATCCCCATCCGATGCTTGAAAACCGCTGGATTAGCCCCACTTTAATAATAGTTTCAGTTTCATACGGTATTTTGAAATACCGCGTTTGAGGAATTTGAGGAAAATCACATGGCAAGCATTATCGGTATTGATTTAGGCACCACGAACTCTTGTGTCGCTGTGATGGACGGCGGCAAGCCCAAGGTTCTGGAAAACAGTGAGGGTGACCGGACGACCCCATCCGTTGTCGCATTCAGCGATGACGACGAAGTCCTTGTCGGTCAATCTGCCAAGCGTCAGGCGGTGACTAATCCGCACAACACCATCTTTGCATCCAAGCGCCTCATCGGACGCAAATTCGACGAGGACGTGGTTCAGCGCGATCTGGATCTCATGCCGTACAAGATCGTCAAGGCGAAAAACGGCGATGCCTGGATCGAAGCCAAGGACAAGCAGATGGCACCGCCCGAGGTCTCCGCTCGTGTGCTTCAGAAGATGAAGCAGACCGCAGAGAGTTACCTCGGTACCGATGTGACAGAGGCCGTGATTACCGTGCCAGCGTACTTTAACGATTCACAGCGCCAGGCCACCAAGGATGCCGGCAGAATCGCGGGTCTCGAAGTCAAGCGGATCATTAACGAGCCTACCGCAGCAGCGCTGGCTTATGGCCTCGAAAAACAGCAGGGTGACCGCAAGATCGCGGTATACGATCTGGGCGGCGGCACCTTCGATATCTCGATTATCGAGATCGCGGATGTGGATGGCGAGCATCAGTTTGAGGTGCTTGCGACCAACGGTGACACCTTCCTCGGTGGGGAGGATTTCGACCGCCGGCTGATTGATTATCTCGCTGACGAATTCAAGAAAGACCAGGGCATGGACCTGCGCGGTGATCCGCTTGCCATGCAGCGCCTCAAAGAGGGTGCAGAGAAAGCCAAGATCGAACTGTCGTCCAGCGCGCAGACCGAGATCAACCTGCCCTACATCACGGCAGACCAGAGTGGTCCAAAACACCTCAACCTTAAGCTGACGCGGGCCAAGTTTGAGTCGCTGGTGGACGAGTTGGTCAGCCGCACTATTGATCCGTGCAAAACAGCACTTCAGGATGCAGGCCTGTCGGCTTCAGAGATCGACGATGTGCTTCTGGTCGGCGGCCAGACGCGGATGCCGAAGGTGCAGGATACGGTGAAGGACTTTTTTGGCAAAGAGCCCCGGCGCGACGTCAACCCGGATGAGGCTGTTGCGATGGGTGCGGCGATCCAGGGCGGTGTGCTCGGCGGTGATGTCAAAGACGTACTGCTGCTGGATGTGACACCGCTGTCTCTGGGTATCGAGACGCTCGGCGGCGTGATGACCAAGCTGATTGAGAAGAACACCACTATCCCAACCAAGGCGAATCAGGTGTTTTCCACTGCGGATGACAATCAGACCGCTGTGACTGTCCACGTGCTCCAGGGAGAGCGCGAAATGGCGCAGCACAATAAATCTCTGGGCCGGTTTGACCTGTCGGATATTCCGCCCGCACCTCGGGGAATGCCCCAGATTGAAGTCACGTTTGACATCGACTCCAACGGCATTCTTCATGTCTCAGCAAAGGACAAGGCCACAGGGAAGGAAAACAAGATCAAGATTACCGCGGGCTCCGGCTTGTCGGATGAAGAGATCGAGCGCATGGTGCAGGATGCGGAGACTCATGCCGAGGAAGACCGCAAGGCGCGCGAGTTGGTGGATGCACGCAACCAGGGCGAAGCCATGACCCATACGGTCAGGAAGACGCTGTCGGAAGCCGGTGATAAGGTGGAGGACGCGGAAAAAGCGAGCATTGAGAGCGCGATATCTGATCTTGAAGAGGCGCTTAAGACAGAAGACGTTGCTGATATCCAGGCGAAGACCAATGCCCTGATGGAAGCCAGTCACAAGATGGCGGAACAGATGTATCAGGAGCAGGCGGGCGAAGCCCCGACGGGGCCGGGTCCGGCGTCCGGAGATGAAGCGCCGGCAGGCGACGACGTCGTCGATGCTGAATTTGAAGAGGTCAAGGACAAAAAAGAAGACTGAGCGGTTTTTCTCGAGTCTGGGGTGCGAACCCAGGCGGGAGTGACCTGGCAGGGCCGGCATGTCACAGTGCCGGCTTTTGCCGTTGATCAGGTTTTGAAATAACAGAGTATCGGACGGAATTATGGCGAAACGGGATTATTACGAGGTGCTGGGTGTGGATCGCTCGGCCGCCGAAGCTGATCTCAAGAAAGCCTATCGCCGGCTCGCCATGAAACACCATCCGGACCGAAATCCGGATGACGAAGGAGCGGAGAAAGCCTTCAAAGAGGCAAAAGAAGCCTACGAAGTTCTCGCCGATCCGCAGAAGCGGGCCGCGTATGACCAGTTTGGTCATGCGGGTGTCGATCCTTCTGCCAGCGCAGGGGGAGCGGGTCCCGGTGCAGCCGGATTCGGCGACATCTTTGGCGATATCTTCGGCGATATTTTTGGGGGCGGGGGCCGGCGACCCGGTGCCAGTCGGGGTGCGGACCTGCAGTACACGCTTGAACTCTCCCTGGAAGAAGCGGTACATGGCTCGGAATCGCGTATCCGGATTCCCTCGCAGGTTCGTTGCGACTCCTGTAATGGCTCGGGCGCCCGGCCGGGCACATCGCCAACGGCCTGTACGACCTGCAACGGCCAGGGGCAGGTGCGAATGCAGCAGGGGTTTTTCTCGATACAGCAGGCCTGTCCCGATTGCCGCGGCCGCGGCACCGTTATCCAGTCACCGTGCAGTGACTGCAGCGGCAGCGGGACGGTGCAGAAAACCAAGACGCTGCAGGTCAAAGTCCCTGCCGGCGTGGATGATGGCGATCAAATCCGGCTGGCCGGAGAGGGGCAGGGCAGTGCGACCGGCGGCAGCGGAGATCTGTACGTTCAGATCCGCATTCGCCAGCATCCTATCTTCTCGCGAGATGGGGATAGCCTCTATTGTGAGATGCCGGTCAGCATTGCGATGGCGACTCTGGGTGGCGAAATTGAGATCCCCACCCTGAGCGGCCGTGCGCAACTCAAAGTGCCGCCTGAAAGCCAGTCCGAGCGCGTCTTCCGACTGAAAAGCAAGGGCGTCAAGAATGTGCGGTCCGGTGCCGTCGGCGACCTGTTCTGCAAGATCAAGGTCGAGACGCCCGTCAATCTCAACCGAAAGCAGAAAGATTTGCTGCGTGAGTTCGATGACATGCTGAAAGCCGGTGGCGAACGGCATTCGCCCCGGGAAAGTTCCTGGGCGGACCGGCTGAAGAGTTTCTTCACAACTTCCTGATCGCGCCAGCGTCGGCAGGCCCGCGGGCGTCCACAAGCACACGCAGCACACGGTTCGCGTGTCGTACGGGCAGTCAATCAGTTATCCTTGCGGTTTCCTTTGCAGCGTATTTGGGCCAGACCGCTTGATCACCGTTACCCAGACTCCATTGCCCGGCGTGGTTATCGTAGAGCCGCGTGTATTTGAGGACGACCGCGGCTTTTTTATGGAAAGCTTCAAGGCCAGTGATTTTGCCGAGGCCGGTCTTCCCACCACTTTTGTGCAAGACAACCATTCGCGTTCCACGAGGGGAGTGTTGCGCGGACTGCATTATCAGTACCCCACCTGGCAGGGCAAACTGGTCCGTGTGCTGATCGGCGAAATCTTTGATGTTGCGGTCGATATACGCCGGGACTCGCCGCATTTCGGCGAGTGGTTTGGCGTGACGCTCTCGGCTTCCAACCGCAAGCAGTTATATGTCCCCGCGGGCTTTGCTCACGGGTTCTGCGTTATGAGCGAGGTCTCGGAGATGGCCTACAAGTGTACGTCGCTTTATGTGCCTGAAGACGATGCAGGCGTACTGTGGAACGATCCTGATATCGGCATCGAGTGGCCGATCGCCGATCCGATCCTGTCTGGAAAGGACGCGGTTGCGCCCCGGCTGGCTGAACTCCCTGAACTGTCCGTCGGAGCCTAGACGGTGCGCATCCTCGTCTTCGGCCGGGTGGGTCAACTGGGTTCGGCGCTTGCCGAGTTGTTGCCTTCCCATCATGACGTGACATTTCTCGATCAGCCCGACGTGAATCTTGCCGAGCCGGGTAGCGTGCCAGACCTAATTGACCAAACTGAGCCGGAGTTGGTGATTAATGCGGCGGCTTATACCGCGGTGGATAAAGCGGAATCCGAGCCGCAGCTTGCTGAACGCATTAACGCGGAGGCGCCAAGGGTAATGGCAAAAACCTGCCAGATTCTCGGGATCCCCTTAATGCATTATTCCACCGATTATGTTTTTGATGGCACTGCCTCAACACCGTACACGGAAGAGGCCAGAGTGGCGCCGAAAAGCGTCTATGGCAGAACCAAACTGGCCGGTGAGGAGAGCGTCGCAAAAGAGACCGATCGGCACATTATTTTGCGGACCGCTTGGCTGTACTCCCATATCGGGCATAATTTTTTGAAGACGATGCTGCGCGTCGCGTCAGAGGGGAAGCCGCTGCGTGTGGTTGACGATCAGATGGGCTCGCCGACTTTTGCCTGGGATCTTGGCATGGCAAGTGTCGCTTTCGTGGAGGCTCTTAAAAGCGGTCGGGACGACGTGTACGGCATTTTCCATGTGACCAATGCCGGGGTGACCAGTTGGCATGGTTTTGCCCAGAAGATCTTTGAACTGGCGAAGCGCGATCAGGTTGACCTCACCCCGATCTCCACTGAATCCTATCCGACGCCGGCGCCGCGTCCGGCGTATTCCGTTCTCGATTGTGATCGGTTGGACCGCGTGGCGGGCGTCAAAATGCCGGACTGGCAGGACGCTCTGGCCCGGTGCATCGCCCGCCTCTGACAGCAGGGCTGATCTTGGGAGACTCGTCCACCATTCTGGCCGTGGATACGGCTACTGAATCCTGCTCGGCTGCCTGCCTGGTTGCAGAGCAGGTGCATCAGCGCAGCGCAATGGATCCGCAGGGGCATTCCCGACTGCTGCTCCCCATGATCGACGCGGTGTTGCGCGAGGCAGGTATTTCCAGAAATGCACTTGATGCGGTGGTTTACGACGCCGGACCGGGATCTTTTACCGGGATTCGTATCGGCGCGGGAGTGGCTCAGGGTATCGCCCTGGCTCTCAACAAGCCGCTGCTGGCTGTGTCGTCTCTAATGATTCTTGCGGAGGGCATCCAGGACCTCGTCGGCCCGTCGGATCAGATTGTGGCGGCGATCGATGCCCGAATGGAACAGGTCTATTGGGGCTGCCTTGAGCAGGACGCCGACGTATCCGGGGGCTGGCGCTGGCACGAGCCGCCTCGAGTCAGCGATCCGAATGCGGTGAGCGAATTTGCCGCTGGGTGTGTTGGTGTCGGCAGTGGCTGGGATCGCTATGCGTCGGTCTTCCAGGCAGGCGCAGATTGCGTTTGGCATGCAGGTGTGTTTCCCCAAGCCGTCTTTGGTGCACGGGTCGCCAGTCGCTTACTGAATCAAGGCGTCAAAGGTGAGTGGCGCCAGGCCACGCCGGCCTATGTTCGCAATGACGTGACGAACTAGGGTGATCTTGGGAGAGAACGTTAGAGTCGGGAGAGGTTAACTGTGCCGCTCGTTTCTACAGAGCAGGTACCAGTGTTGCTTTTCCAGACGCCGCTATAAGACCCGATCAAGGAAGAAGAAGATCCCGTCAAGGTAAAGGTGACACTATCGGTCACCGTCGCGCTATCAATGGTTGCCGCGGCAATGGCACCTGATCCGTCGCCACCTGAGAAGAAGACACTTGGGGCAAGTACGTATCCCGATCCCGGATTGGTGATGACGACTCCTCCGACCTCACCTGCCGTGTCTCCTGTGCCCAGTACGGCGTTACCTTCGGCCTTTGTGCCGCCGCTGGGGGGCTCGCTGAAACTGACCACCGGTACGGAGGTGTAGCCGGCACCACCAGCGGAGATCGTGACCGCGCTCACTCCGCCGGTAGCCTGTGCCGAACTGATAGTCAGGCTGACTGTGCCGCTGTTGCTGTTTTCCTGATCCGCTGTCAAGGGATTGTCCCCGGTGGTATTGGCGGGCGCCTGAACAGCGGTACCTGTCAGATTTCCTCCGGAGATGCAGGTGTGTCCTGTGACGCTGATCGTGCCGCTCACGGTACCTCCGCCATCGGACAGGGTCATGGTCGCCGCTCTCGCCACGCCCGCTTCATCGCTGATCGTGCCGGCCCAATGACCCGAGACGTTGAATGTCTGATTGAAGACGCCCCCGCTGCTGCCGCCGCTGCAGGCAGCCAATCCGCCGGCCGCCAGCGCTGCCAGCAGGATTCCGGCAAGGGGTTTTGCGTTTTTCATTAGGTTGGCAGGCAAATCCGTCACGCAGATACTTTACCCGATCTCAGGGCTTGCGCCCATGCTGAGGCGGTAAAGCCCTGACGCGCCGCCATCGCCGCAATCAGCCCAGGAGCCGCTTTTTCAGGACCTCATTGACCGCTTGTGGGTTGGCCTTGCCTGAGGTGGATTTCATGACCTGACCCACGAGAAAACCCACCACTTTTTCCTCGCCAGCGCGCACCTGCGCTGCCTGATCCGGGAAAGCCTCGATCACTTTGTTTACAGCTTCGGTAATGGCGTCGGTATCGGTGATCTGGGTCAATCCCTTGCTTTCGATCACGGCATCCACATTGCCGTCCCCCTCGCCGTCCCACAGGGCCGCAAAAACCTGCTTGGCTGTCTTGCCGGACACGGTGTTGTCCTGGATCCGTCGAATCAACTGACCCAGCATCGCGGGCGTTACGGGACTATTCGTGATGCCCATATCACCTTTGTTGAGCCAGGACATCAACTCGCCATTGACCCAGTTTGCGGTGAGGCGTGACTCGCCCTCAGCATGTTCAACAGCGGACTCGAAATAATCGGCAATCTCACTTTGTCCGGTCAGTTGCGCAGCGTCGTCTTCACTCAGCTGGTAGTGAGATACGAAGCGGGCCTGTCTCGCATCGGGCAACTCGGGTAACTGCGACCTGAGTGCGGCAAGATCAGTGTCACTGATGACGAGCGGCGGCAGATCCGGGTCAGGGAAATAACGGTAATCATGTGCTTCTTCCTTGCCGCGCATGGGCCGGGTCAGATCTGCGTCAGGATCGTAGAGACGGGTCTCCTGCACGATGGTCCCGCCTGTTTCAACCACCGAGATCTGACGGTCAATCTCATGATGCAGCGCCCGTTCGACGAAGCGGAACGAGTTGATGTTCTTGAGTTCAGTGCGCGTGCCGAGTGTGGTCTCTCCCCGGGGCCGGATAGAGACATTCGCGTCACAGCGGAAAGATCCTTCCTGCATGTTGCCATCACAGATTTTCAGTGTCCGCACGAGCGTATGGAGTTTCTTCAGGTAGGCAACGGCTTCGGCGGGAGAGCGAAGATCCGGCTCCGATACGATTTCGAGCAATGGCGTCCCGGCCCGGTTCAGATCAATACCGGTCATGCCATGGAAGTCTTCGTGAAGGGATTTGCCCGCATCTTCCTCAAGATGGGCCCGTGTGATGCGGATGGTTTTGGTGCCTGATTCGGTTGTAATCTCAAGGCTGCCACCGCTGACGACCGGAATTTCATACTGACTGATCTGATAACCCTTGGGCAGATCCGGATAGAAGTAGTTCTTTCGGGCGAAAACGGAAACGGGATTGACTGTCGCCCCTACCGAAAGACCAAAAGTAGCTGCCATCAATGCTGCCTGGCGATTCATCACAGGGAGCACCCCGGGCAGGCCGATATCGACTGCGCAGGCCTGGGTGTTGGCCGACGCGCCATAGGCAGTCGACGACCCCGAGAAGATTTTGCTCTGAGTCATCAGTTGTGCGTGAACTTCCAGCCCGATGACGCACTCGAATTCCATCCTTAATACCCCGCCGGCATGCGTTGATGCCAGTCTGTTTCCTGCTGCAACTGATGAGCTGCACTCAAAAGCGAGGCCTCGTCCATGAATTTACCGATTAACTGCAGGCCCACTGGCAGCCCCGCCGCATCAAAGCCGCACGGTACAGACAACCCGGGCAGGCCTGCGAGATTGACGGTGTTGGTAAAGATGTCGTTGAGATACATCGCGACCGGATCCTGGGTTTTCGCACCGATGGGGAACGCCGTGGTCGGGCTGGTGGGGCCAACGATAACGTCGCATTGCTCAAAGGCGCTGGCAAAATCCTGCGCGATAACGCGCCGGATCTTCTGTGCCTTGAGGTAATACGCGTCGTAGTAACCGGCAGACAGAGCGTAAGTGCCAATCAGGATACGGCGCTTGACCTCCTCACCGAATCCTTCAGCTCGGGAGTTCTCATAAAGATCCAGGAGTTCATCCGCGTGCTCAGAGCGATGTCCAAACCGTACGCCATCAAAACGTGAGAGGTTCGAAGAGGCTTCTGCGGGCGCGATGACGTAGTAGCAGGGAATGCCTGCAGCACTGTTAGGCAGGGAAACATCGACAAGTGTTGCACCCAGCCGTTCAAAGACCGCAAGAGCGTCGCGCACTTTTTCAAGCACCTGTCCGTCAACCGACTCGTCAAAAAATTCCTTCGGCAGGCCGAGTTTCAGCCCTCGTATCTCTGTGCCCAGCAAGGTTGCGAGATCAGGTGTGGGCGCGTTCATGGAAGTGGAATCCAGTGGATCAAATCCTGCCATGCACTGAAGCATCAGAGCAGCGTCCTCGGCGCTGCGCGCGATTGGGCCACCCTGGTCAAGTGAGGAAGCGAAGGCAATCATCCCGTAACGGGAGACGCGTCCATAACTGGGCTTGAGTCCGGTCAGGCCGCAGAAAGCGGCGGGCTGCCGGATCGATCCGCCGGTGTCTGTGCCGGTCGCACCCGCCACCAGGTATGCTGCCACGGCTGCCGCTGAGCCGCCGGAACTGCCGCCCGGAACCCGGTCCGGATCCCAGGGGTTTTTGACAGAGCCGAAAAACGAAGTTTCATTGGACGATCCCATTGCAAACTCGTCCATATTGGTTTTGCCGACGATCACGCTGCCTGCCTGATCGAAACGTTCCACAACGGTTGCGTCGTAGGGTGAGACAAAGTTTTCCAGCATTTTCGAACCGCAAGTGGTCAGTACTCCTTTGGTGCAGAAAATGTCCTTATGCGCGATGGGCACCCCGGTCAGGAGGCCGTGTTCGCCGCCGGCCAGTTGCGCGTCGGCGGCCGCCGCAGCTGACATGGCACCGGATTCATCGACCGTAATGAATGCATTGAGATCACTGTACTGGGCAGTACGATCAAGGCAGTGCCGAGTCAACTCGATACTGCTGATCTCGCGACGGCGCAGCATGTCGCGAAGTGCGGTCAGGCTATGATCGTGGAGCATGAAAAAACGGTTCTCTTGGGCTTGGGGGCGTCAGCGCAACCCTGAGGTCGGGCTACTCAATGACGCGCGGTACAAGATACAGTCCTTCGTCCACCTTGGGGGCGCTTTCCTGCATTGCATCGCGTTGGTCAGCTTCAGTCACCTGGTCCTCGCGCAGTCGAAGCTGAATATCCTGCGGGTGAGCCATGGGTTCCACGCCGTCTGTATTGCAGTCATGCATTTGCTCGACCAGAGACAGAATGCCCGAGAGGCCTTCCTGATAACGCCCCAATTCGTCCTTGGAAACCCTGATCCTGGCAAGGTGGGCGACACGCAGTACGTCTTTTTCTGAAATGGACACCGTTTTTCTGGAGAGCGGAAGCTAAAGGAAGGGCAACAATTATATCCCAGCCGTTAGGGTTATCGTGGTGCCCTGTGATAGATTACCGCCTTCGCACCCGCCACTTTTCAGCCGCGCCAACTCATGGTACTCAAACGTCTTTTCGGATTTTTCTCCAACGATCTGGCAGTGGATTTGGGCACGGCCAATACGCTGGTCTACGTTCCGGATCGGGGTGTCATTCTCAATGAGCCCTCCGTGGTTGCCATCCGCACAGGGTCGCTGGCGCCCGAGAAAACCGTGCTGGCAGTAGGTCAGGAGGCAAAGATGATGCTGGGGCGCACGCCCGGCAACATCCAGGCAATCCGGCCACTCAAAGAAGGCGTCATTGCAGACTTCACCGTCGCGGAAGTGATGCTGAAATACTTCATTCGCAAGGTGCAGCAGAACCGGTTTTTTTCGTCACCCAGAATCGTGATCTGTGTGCCGGGCGGTTCAAATCAGGTGGAGCGCCGTGCCATTCGCGAGTCGGCCATTACGGCTGGTGCGCGTGAAGTCTTCCTTATTGAAGAGCCGATGGCGATGGCGATCGGTGCCTCTCTACCGGTGGCAGAGCCCACCGGCTCACTGGTTGTTGATATCGGCGGCGGCACAACCGAAGTCGCCGTGCTGTCCCTTGGCGGGATTGTGTATGCGACCTCCATCCGCGTGGCCGGGGACACGTTCGATGAGGCCATTATCAACTACGTTCGCCGGCGCCATGGCCTTCTTATCGGTGAGGCCACGGCCGAGCGGGTGAAAAAAGCGATCGGAACGGCGTGGGACGAGTCCGATCATCGGGAGATGGAAATTAAGGGACGGGATATCGCCCAGGGCATGTCCCACAGTCTGACGATAGGCAGTGACGAGGTATATGAAGCCATCAGCGATTCGCTTCGCCAAATCGTGCAGGTGATCCGAGAAACGCTCGAAAATACGCCACCCGAACTGGCTGCCGATATCGGTGATCGCGGAATGGTGATCGCCGGTGGTGGCGCCCTGATCCGGGATATGGATCGCCGGTTGATGCAGGAGACAGGACTCCCCGTGGTCGTGGCGGATGATCCATTGACCTGTGTCGCCCGGGGTTGCGGTAGAGCGTTGGAGGAAATGAGCGCACTGGGTGACGTCTTCACTCACGAGTAGGTCCGTCGCGTGTTTGAGCGAGTGCCCCGGCAGTGCCGCCGTTGCCGTAGTGAGGACAATCCGAATCCAGGAGTGACGCGATGGTGAAAAGCAGAGACGGCGTCGTACGCGGTCTCGGTCCCTACCTGCTGCTATCCGTCGCACTGATAACAGCCTACTTTCATCTGGCGCCGGTACGGACGGTTGCCCAGTCTGCCGCGGTCATCGGCATCCCGGTTCACTTCTTTGCTTCGTTGCCCAGCACTGCGCTACAGGCCATGCAGGGACACCTGACGACCACCGATCAGTTGCGCAACGATTTCGAGGCAATGCGCCAACGTAACCTTATCCTGCAGGCCAGATTGCATCGTTTTGAATTTCTTGAAAATGAGAATGCCCGATTGCGTGAATTGTTGTCCGCAATCCCATCCCAGGCTGAACAGGTAACGCTGGCAGCGCTGATCGCTGTGAATCCCGACCCGGGAGCGCTCGCCGTCATGATCAACAAGGGCAGCGCTGACGGCATTTTTCAGGGTCAGCCGGTGGTCGATTCGGGCGGCCTCGTTGGACAGATCACCGAGCCGGGCCTGTTCCACAGCAAGGTCAGCCTGATTACCCAGGAAGACCAGGCTGTCCCGACTCAGGTGGCGCGCAGCGGTCTTCGCGCAGTGGTTTATGGCGGTGGCCCCGGCCGCCCGCTCAGAGTGCTCTACCTTGACCGCAATGCAGACGTCCGAGCGGGCGATCTGCTGGTGACGTCCGGACTGGGAGGGCGCTATCCGCCGGGGTATCCGGTCGCCAGAATAACGGCAGTAGAGCGCAATCTTGCCGAGGCGTTTATGACGATTGCCGCGGAACCGGCCTCCCATCTGGGTCGGGACAGGGAAGTCCTGCTGCTGTGGCTGCCCGCAAAAGAGGTGGCCGTGCCAGACGCGCAATTAGAAACGGAAGACGATGATGATTAGCGTCAACAGCGCGCAACACCGCTCTTGGGTTCCGTTTGCCACGGTGTTTATCGCATTGGTATTGCTCGTGATTCCCGCGCCTGAACTGATTCGGGGTTTCTTGCCCGATTGGGTGTCTCTCGTGCTGATCTACTGGGCTTTGGCTTTGCCCACCAGAATCCGGCTATCCCTCGCCTGGTTGTTGGGCCTGGCCGTCGATCTCGTTACCTTGGGGATCCCCGGTGTGCATGCCCTGAGCAAGACCGTATTGGTCTACCTCGCCAAGCATTTGTCCTTGCGCGTGAGAGCCTATCCGCTTTGGCAGCAGAGTGTGGTGATCGCGCTGTTGCTGGGGCTGGAACTGATCCTTTTCGCCGTTGTCGACCTGGTCGTGACGGGGAGTCTGAGCGAGCTGCATCGCTGGACAGCCGTTATCGTCGGCGGCCTGGTCTGGCCGCTGGTCTACCTGGCACTTCGGCGCAGCCGGCACTTCGCCAACCTGAGCCGCTAAGCGATGGCGGCTAACGAACTACCCTCAGCCCGCCCTGCCGCACCGGAAACGGTGCGCCGGAGAATTCGTATCGCTGGCGTTCTGGCGCTGGCGCTTTCCCTGATGCTGGTGGGGCGCTTTTACTCGCTTCAGGTCTTGCAGTACGAACGCTATCAGACATTGTCACTGGATAACCATATCCGCATCCGGGCTCTGCCACCGGTCCGGGGCCTGGTGCTGGATAGAAACGGCGTTGTGCTGGCACAGAACACAGCGGTTCACATTCTGCAGGTGATCCCCGAGAAAGTGCGTGACATGAATGCGATGTTGCAGGGGATTGATGATCTGGTCGGGCTCAGCACTGCCGAGATTGAGGCCTTTCGCTCCCGGATGAACAAACAGCCTGCTTTCAAGAAAGTATTGCTCAAATCCAGACTGGATGATGCGGAGACAGCCACTTTTGCGGTGAACGAATACCGCTTCCCAGGCGTGACCCTGGAAGCGGTGCTGCATCGGGACTATCCCGAAGGCAGCCTGGTTTCGCATGTGCTGGGTTATGTGGGCCGGATCAGCGAGCGGGAGGAGGCAACCATCGACGCCTCGGCTTATCAAGGGGTTCGCAACATCGGCAAGATAGGTATCGAGAAACAGTATGAGGACGTGCTGCTCGGCCGTTCTGGTTTTGAACAGGTCGAGATTGATGCCCATGGGCGGACCCTTCGTACTATCAGCCGAAACAGTGCGACGCCCGGGAATACCTTGAACCTCACTCTGGATGTTGATCTGCAGCGGATCGCCCGGGAGGCGCTGGGCAATCGGCGGGGTGCGGTGGTGGCGATAACACCCTCTAACGGAGAAGTGCTGACCATGGTGAGCAGTCCCTCGTTTGATCCCAACCTATTTGTCGATGGCATTGACCAGCAGACTTATGACGCCCTCCGGGGTCTGGAAGACCGACCTTTGCTGAACCGGGCGCTTTATGGGCGATATGCACCAGGGTCTACGATCAAGCCGGCGATTGCCCAGGCCATTATTGATGCCGGGATCAGCCCGCAGGAGTCGGTGTATTGCCCAGGGTGGTACACCTTGCCTGACAGTACCCGGCGTTATCGCTGCTGGAAGAAAACAGGACACGGGCCGGTCAATCTGCATAGCGCTATTGAAGAGTCCTGCGATGTGTATTTCTATGAGATGGGCCGAAGACTGGGTATCGACGCGATGGCAGACGTGTTGACGCGCTTTGGCTTGGGTGAAGTAACGGGCGTTGATCTGCCCGCAGAGCCTGACGGGCTGGTCCCCACACCCGAATGGAAGCGCGCAAACCGAAATGAGTCCTGGTATCCAGGAGAGGATCTGATTACCGTTATCGGGCAGGGCTATCTTATGGTCACCCCGATGCAACTGGCCCGAATGACAGCAACGCTGGCCAACCGCGGCGTGTCTGTACAGCCTCGTATCCTGCGCTCGAAAGAGGACTCGCTAAGCGGCGAGACGATTCCATCAAGCGTCCCAACCCAACCGACCGAGCCGGTGGTGGATACGGCTTTAGATCGTGTCATCCGGTCGATGACAGCGGTGATGCACGGTGCACGTGGTACAGCGCGGGCGAGCGGGCGGCGAAGCCCCTACCAGATCGCTGGCAAGACGGGTACCGCGCAGGTTATCGGTATCGCTCAAGACGGGGAATATGACGAAAGCGTGATCCCCGAAAAATTCCATGACCATGCGCTCTTCATCGCCTTTGCACCGGTTGATAAGCCGCAGATCGCGATCGCAGTGGTGGTTGAAAACGGTGGGAGCGGTGCAAAAGCAGCGGCTCCCATTGCCCGGAAAGTGATGGACCGGTTTTTCCAGAAAAGGCTGCAAAGAGCAGCAGTTAACACTAGGAACCATGTTTTCGGGTAGGTCACTGCATCTGGACGGCCCGTTGCTGATCGCGCTTGTTTTCCTTTCGGCGCTTGGGCTTGTGGTGATTTTCAGCGCCTCCGGAGAGGATTGGGATGTCATGTTGAGGCAGGGAGTTCGCCTTGGGGTCTCGCTTGGTGCCATGTTGATTCTTGCGCAGGTGTCACCGGAAACGCTTCGCAGGCTCTCTCCCCATCTTTTTGTTATCGGTCTTGTCGCACTGCTGGGAGTGCTGGTTATCGGGGTCACTGTCAAAGGGGCGCAGCGCTGGCTGGATTTGGGCATTGTGCGTTTTCAGCCGTCTGAGTTGATGAAACTCGCTGTGCCGATGGCTGTGGCCTGGCTGCTGACACGAGGACGGTTGCCGCCAAGCTTCACCATGGTGATGGCGGCATTAGTGGTGACGGTTATTCCAGCGGGTCTTGTGGTGATGCAGCCTGACCTCGGGACAGGCATTATGCTGATTGTCTCCGGCATGATTGTTGTATTTCTGGCAGGTATCCGCTGGCATCACATCATGATGCTGTTTGCGGCTCTTGCTGCGTTGGCGCCCTTTCTGTGGTCGCGCCTTGATGGTTATCAGCAGCAGCGAATATTGACGCTCTTCGATCCCTTTGCGGATCCACTGGGCACCGGTTACCAGACCATTCAGGCACAGATCGCCATCGGGTCGGCGGGCATCTGGGGGAAAGGGTGGCTTGAAGGCAGTCAGTCGCATCTGGAATTCATTCCCGAGCGCAGTACTGATTTCATTCTTGCCGTCTTTGCCGAGGAGTTCGGGTTGATCGGCGTGTTGATGCTGATCATTCTTTATCTCTTTATCGTGGGCCGTTGTCTGGTGATGGCCTACCACACGCGGGAAACCTACTCGCGACTGCTGATCGGGGCATTGGCGCTGACCTTTTTCTTCTATTTGTTTGTTAATCTTGGAATGGTGTCTGGCATTCTTCCGATTGTTGGGGTGCCGCTGCCCTTGGTCAGTTACGGAGGAACCTCCATGCTGACCCTGATGGCGGGCTTCGGCATGATTATGGGGATGCACGCAAGACGCCGACTGATGACGTGAGGAGAACATGATGATGGATCAATCAAGGCTTTCCCAAACGCGGCCGTGGTGTGCCGGGGTATTGAGCGCCCTAATGATATGGGCGTCACCGGTTGTTGCAGTTTCTCTTGAAAAATATCCCCAACTGGCCGAGATGGCAGATCGTCTGGATGGTATGGAAGGTTTGGAACGGGACAAGATGAACTCCTGGTTTCGTGACGCAAAGATCCAGACCAAGATCATCGATGCGATGAATCGTCCCGCGGAGCGGTTGTCATGGCACCGCTACCAATCCCTGTTTGTCAATCCGGCGTCGATCAATGGCGGAATCCAGTTCCTGAAGCAGCATGCGCAGATTCTGGCTAGGGCCGAGGACCGCTTCGGTGTACCGGCGGAGATTATTGTCGCGATCATCGGTATCGAAACCCGCTATGGCAAGGTGCTGGGCAGTTTGCGGGTATTGGATAGTTTGGTGACGCTCTCCGTGGAATATCCCCGACGCAGCAAGTTTTTCTCTTCTGAGCTGGAGCACTTTATGCAGTTGACTGCAGAGCAGGGGTTGGATCCGCTCTCAGTCAAAGGGTCCTACGCCGGCGCGATGGGTATCCCCCAGTTTATGCCCAGCAGTTACCGCAGCTACGCCATCGATTTTGACGGGGATGGCCGTGCTGACCTTCTGAACAGTGTGGCTGACGCGATTGGCAGCGCGGCCAATTATCTGGCTCGACACCACTGGCGCCCAAATGCGGCGATTGTGACTCGGGTCCTCAACGCTCCAGAGGGGCTCGATGCCCTGGTGACGCGTAAGTTGAGCCCGAATTCAGCGCTCTCGTCGGTCACGGCGCTAAACGTGCCGGTTTCAGGCGGCGCTGATGACAAAGTGGGGGTGATGCGCTTTGAGGGAAAACTCGGCCCGGATTATCGTCTCGGCCACCACAACTTCTTCGTCATTACCCGCTATAACCGAAGTCAGAATTACGCCATGTCGGTGTTTGAGTTGGCAGAGCAGATCGCATCGGCTACTGGAAACTGAGCATGCAGTGGTGTCGGTGGGTTGCCCTGGCGGCTGCGTTCCTGACACTAGCCGGCTGCAGCGTCTTTCGTGACCCTCCGTCAGGCGGCGCCTATTTCGAAGATGATGGCCCCCCGGACTCCAGCCCTGATCCTGCCTCGGTTGCCGATGCCGTGCCACGGGCGGAACCGTTAAGCAGGATCGGCAATGCGCCTTATACGGTTTTTGGCGTCCGGTATGTGCCCATGTCCTCAGTGAGGGTGGGTTACTCGGAGACGGGAGAGGCTTCCTGGTATGGGAGAAAATTTCATGGCCGGACGACCTCCAACGGAGAGGAGTACGATATGTTTGCCATGACAGCGGCACACAAGACCTTGCCACTGCCGACCTATCTTGAGGTACAGAATCTCAATAACGGCCGCGAGGTCCTGGTCCGGGTAAACGATCGCGGACCGTTTCTGGGCGGCAGGATTCTGGATCTGTCGTATATGGCGGCAAAGAAACTGGGTGTGGTCGAGTCCGGAACGGCGCCGATTCATATCCGGGTCGTGGCGACGGCGACAGGGCAGAAAAATTCCTCCGCCCACACCGCGTCCGGCAATGGGCAACCGTCGATCTTCTGGCAGGCAGGAAGTTTCCGGCTTCGGGAGAACGCAGATCGCCTCAAAGGACGCCTTGCCCAGGCCGGTATCCCCCGTATCCGGATTGTGACGGTGGAATACCAGGAGAATCGGTATTATCGGGTTCAAGCAGGCCCGGTTACGGGTAACAGTGCAATCCAGCAGCAACGAACCATCATTATGAAAGTAACCGGCACGGAGCCGACGGCAGTCAGGGAGTGAAGTCAATAATGAGCAGAAAGTGGGTCAACATACTTCGTCGCGGGATCCTGGGCATGTGTATCGCTCTGATGCCATTGGCGGCATCCGCTGAGATCGAGTCGGATCTTTCCGAAGCAATGCGGTCGACGATTCCGCCGCCGAAACTGAAGTTATCGTCCTGGCTGCTGATGGATGCGGCAACAGGACTTACGCTTGCGGGAGACCGCGCGGATACCCCAGTCGAGCCCGCCAGCCTGACCAAGTTGATGACCGCCTATGTTGTTTTCCGGGAGATCGAGCGTGGCACGATAAAAAATGACGACACAGTTGTGGTGAGTGAAAAAGCATGGCGCTCGGAAGGGTCACGGATGTTTATCGAAGCGGGGGACAAGGTCCGGATTGACGATCTGCTGATGGGGCTCATCGTGCAGTCGGGTAACGACTCGGCTGTGGCACTGGCAGAACATGTCGCCGGTAGTGAGGAAGGCTTTGCTGATCTGATGAATCAGACCGCTGCCGAGCTGGGGATGGTGAACAGTCATTTTGTTAACAGCGCTGGCATGCCGCATCCGGATCACTATACGACGGCCCGGGATGTGACGTTGCTGACCCGCGCTATCATTGACCAGCAGCCGGACCATTATGCGATGTACGCGATCCGAGAGTTCACCTGGAACGATATCACCCAGAAGAACCGAAACCCGCTGCTGGGACGAGACAGCAGTATCGACGGCGTCAAGACTGGCCATACCCGGTCAGCGGGGTATTGTTTGGTTGGATCCGCCGAACGGGATGGCATGAGGCTGATCGGGACGGCAATCGGCGCAAAAAGCGACCGTGAGCGGGCCGATGCAGTCTATTCATTGCTGCGCTTCGGGTTCGCCGCCTACGAACATCATGATCTGTATCCCGCGGATCAAAAGGTGGTCGAGTCTCAGGTGTTTAAAGGGGCGGCGCAAGCCGTATCGCTGGGGCTTTCAGAGCCGATTGCCCTGGTCATGGCCAAGGGCCTCGGCAAAAACCTGAAGGCAGGCGTAACGCTTACAGATCCCGTGCTCGCGCCCGTTGCGAATGGTCAGACACTCGGCACCTTGACGGTCACACTCAACAATGACGAACTGCTGTCCCGACCTTTGGTTGCCCTGCAGGAAGTGGAAGCGGGATCGTGGATGACGCGACTGTCCGACACCGTTCGCTTGTGGTTTCACTGATGGCGAATGAAAGCAAAGCCGATGAGATTCCCGAGGAACTGCTGAGTTTTCCCTGTGAATTCCAGATCAAGGCAATGGGCAAGCAGGTAACAGGCTTTGATGACCGTGTGCGGGAGATCGTCTCAAGACATCTTAGCGGCGGGAGGATTCTTGATTTTCGAACCCGGGAGAGCGGCTCTTCAAAGTATGTGTCAGTCAGTTGCACGATTGAAGCGACCAGCCGCCGGCAGTTGGATGCGATCTATATGGATCTCAACAGCGAGAACGACATTCTGCTGACTCTCTAGCGACCGGGCGGGATAACGTACCATGATGCCGCAGTTGGAATTTTACCGATTGGGGATTCGCGATTACGCGGCCACTGTGGACGAGATGCGCAGTTGGACACAGGCTCGAGCGGCAGATACCACTGATCAGATCTGGTTCCTGGAACACGAGCCGGTATATACCCAGGGAGTCAGTTGTAGCGAGTCTGTGCGCGACGGCGGTACGGACATCCCTCTCGTGAAATCGGATCGCGGTGGGCAGATCACCTATCACGGGCCAGGACAGTTGGTCGCCTATATGCTGTTGGATCTTCGCCGACTGGGGCTCGGCGTGCGCCAGCTGGTCAGTCTGATGGAGGCTTCCGTGATTGAGGTGCTGGATCAATTTGGTCTCGAGGCCGTTGTTCGGCCGGGCGCGCCTGGCGTGTACATAAACGGCGAGAAGATTGCCGCGCTTGGGCTCAGAGTCCGATCCGGATGCTGTTATCACGGCCTCAGTCTGAATGTGGATATGGAACTGGAACCTTTCTCCCGTATCGACCCATGCGGGTTTGCAGACCTCGGCGTGACCAGCCTGAAAGGCCAGGGGTTATCCGTAAATGTAGATGAGGCGGCGGATGCCTTACAGGAGATTCTTGAAATCCGTCTTTCCCAGAATAAGAAAGACTTTCCTTGAGGAACCCACGCATCCCTCCCAGATGCCGTCAGCGCTGTCGTGAATCCAAGTCGGCGCGATTTTGTGCCTCAACGAGTCTTTGCGGTGTTCCAATGTCCATCCACTTGCCGCGATAAATCTGGCCGCTGAGACGATGGGATCGAGCGGCCTCATTCAGTAAAGGGGCCAGTGGAAGACGGCCGCCGCTGTGCGTGTCAAAGAGGCATTTTTGATAAAGGCCGATGCCGGAATAGGTGAGGGCACTCAACCCCGTCCGCTTCATCTGGACGGTATTGTCATGAAGTACGAAATCCCCGTCCGGGTGGTGTGGTGGATTGGAGACCATGACCAGATGGGCATCGCTCTCAATGGTATTCGGCAGAGCCGAAAATGGAAAATCGGTCCACACGTCGGCATTTACCACAATGAACGGATCGCTTTGGATCAGATCAAGTGCCTTGTGAATGCCGCCCGCAGTCTCGAGCGCTCCAGGCGGCTCATGCGAGAAGGTAATCTCAAGCGCCTGGGGGCAGGACCGGTTGAGATAGTCGACGATCTGGTTGCCGAGGTGTGCCACATTGACGGTCACCTGAGTGACACCAGCCTGTTTTAGCGCGACCAGGTGATGCTCGATCAGTGCTTTGCCTGCGAGCTTGATCAGGGGTTTCGGTGTGACGTCGGTCAGGGGTGCAAGGCGTTCACCGCGACCGGCAGCCAGAATCATTGCTGATGTGGGGCTCATAAATGGGCCATAGGTTTTGCGGATAACCCCTGCCGGAGTTCCTGTGACTCAAAGGCTTGCCTATAATACTGTCTCGGATTAACTGGTGCCGCGACATTGTGTGTCAGGAAGATCACCGGCAGAAACCTTCGATCCATGCTGCTATCAGAATTACCCAGATGAGACTATTCCTTTCGGCGGTTTCCCGAGTCTGTTCCCGCAGAGCCGGCTATAGTGCTGGCATCTTACTGGCCGCGGGCGGGTTGGCAGGGCCGGCCTCTGCATTGGCCGACACGCCGATCGTCTTTGCAGATGAAACAACCTGTCCAGCTGATCCCATTGACATCCCTGAAGAACTTCTCCTGTATGTCTCGCAAGATCCGTCCCGGTTGCCGATTAATCTCGAAGCAGACCAAATTGATATTCCCTCTCCAGAGCAGTTGGAGCTGAAAGGGGGCGCGCTCGCGACCCAGGGTGCGCGCGGTATCTATGCGGATGAAATCCATTTCGACAAGCGAACCCTCTCCCTTGAGGCAACGAACGTGATCCTTTACTCGGAAAACGGTGACCGCATCACGGCAGAGGGTCTGGCGCTCGAAATGGAAACGCGTATCGGGAGCGCGCGCGATGTCACGGTGCAGTTTGCGCGCCGGGATCCGATCCCCAAACGCAAGGTGGCAGACTTTTCCAACGCGACCTTTGATCCGGCCGGCTTTACGATCGCGACGGCGGGCGCCCAGGGAAGTATCAAGGGCCCCGCGATGACAGCCCCGGATGCGATCCGACTGCCTTCGGGGGAGGTTCTTCAGCTCGATTTCGAGAGCTCAGAAACCGCGGCCGACTCTGATGTTTCCTCTGAGTCAGAAGAACCACTTGTGGTGCGAGCCAAGGCGCGGGCCACGGCCAGCACACTTTTTCTGGATGGGCACGACCGCGAGCGTTTGCAGGATGTTGTCTATTCCCGGTGTGTGGCGGGTGACGACTCAGTGTTGATTGAGGCCAGTGAGATCACCCTGGATCATGCCTCGGGAATAGGCACGGGTGAGCATTTGAAGCTGAAGTTCTATGGAGTGCCGATTGCCTATGCGCCGAGGCTCAGTTTCCCGATTACCGATGAACGCAAAAGCGGGGTGCTGTTTCCCACCATCGGTTATGGCCAGAACTGGGGTTTTAATGTTGAGGTGCCCTACTACTGGAATATTGCGCCCGAACGTGACGCCACGTTTTCTGGACGATACATGGCCTCCCGAGGCTTACTCGCGTCCGGTGAGTACCGCTATCTGGGCGAAGCCGCCGGAGGAGATTTCCGGGGAATTCTCCGCGGTGAATTTATGCCCGACGACAGCAAGTATGGTTCGAGTCGATATGGATGGAGTTACGAGCACCGGCAGAACCTGTATAAGGCGGATTCCAGTTTTTCTCTTGGCGCGGACATCGGTGAGGTGTCGGACCAAGATTATCTGGATGACCTGTCGGACAATCTGCAGGTCAGCAGCGCGTCCCATATTCCCCAGCGGGTGGATTTATCCATTGATCCGATGGATATCTTCCTTGAGGATGAAAATTTCCAGATCAATGCTGATGCCACGGCATACCAGACCCTGGACAGCAGTGTTTCTGAAGCGGATGAACCCTATAGCCGCCTTCCCGGTGTCAGGGTATCCTGGGATAAGTCCTTTGGACTCAATGCAGATGATCCGGACGGTTGGCTCCAGGACAACAGCACGCGTTTTTCATTCAAGCCCCGGCTGGTCTCCGAGCTGGTGAATTTCGGTCACAGCTCCGCTACAAAGACCACGGGAATCAGATGGGATA
>JAERSQ010000254.1 GCA_016845525.1 Pseudomonadota bacterium | reverse complement strand
GACCACCGTTGCAGGCGTATTCACGCGTTCGGCAACGGCCTCGGCGCCGGTACAGTGGAGCCGAAAGGTGGCAGGATCGGGCAAGGCGCGAGCCATCCTCATCAATAGCGGAAACGCCAATACCTTTACCGGTGCTCAAGGTGCTGCTGATGTCAGTTCAACCGCTGCCATGGCGGCGCGGACCGCAGGCTGTCGTCCACGTGATGTATTGATTGCATCGACCGGCGTGATCGGGGAGCCGCTGCCCGTTGACCGGATTCAAAACGCGCTCTTGCGAATGCAGTCCCGTCATCGGACCGCTCCCTGGATTGACGCTGCCAGAGCGATTGGTACGACCGACACTTATCCTAAAGGGGCGATGCGGCGCACGCGGATTGGCGATACCGAGGTCAGTCTTTGTGGCATTGCCAAAGGATCGGGCATGATTGCGCCAGATATGGCGACGATGCTGGCATTCGTATTTACCGATGCGAAGTTGCCCGCACCCGTGCTGCGGACATTGCTCAAAGAGGGGATTCGCACTTCCTTTAACTGCATCACCGTTGACAGTGATACCTCGACCAGCGACACCGTTCTGCTGGCGGCGACCGGCCGCGCAGCAAATCGCAGCCCCCAGTCTGCAACCGCGCCCGAACTCAAAGCTTTCCGCGGCGCACTCCAGGCACTGCTCACTGATCTTGCAACCCAGGTGGTGCGCGATGGCGAAGGCGCAAGCAAGTTCATAACGGTCGATGTAAGCGGGGCGGCGTCCAGTGCAGAAGCACGAAAAGCCGCCCTTGCCATTGCCAATTCTCCCTTGGTCAAAACTGCCATTGCGGGGGAGGACGCCAATTGGGGCCGGATCATCATGGCGGTGGGCAAATCCGGGGCGAGACTCTTTCAGCAGCGTCTGGCGATATCGATTGGAGGTATCACCATTACGAATGGCGGTGAGCGGGTCGCATCTTATGATGAGGGGGAAGTCACGACACATCTCAAGGGCGCCGATATATCGGTCGCGGTCGATCTCGGCGTGGGACGCAGTCGGTCGCGGGTCTGGACCTGCGACCTGACGCACGATTACATCCGCATCAATGCCGATTACCGAACCTGACGTAACACTTGTGGTTGCGGTCGGTGTTGTGGCGGATTCACAGGGACGTCTTCTTATCGGTGAGCGCCCACAGGGCAAGGCGTATGCGGGTCAGTGGGAATTTCCCGGCGGCAAGCTCGAGCCCGGGGAGACTGTGTTTGAAGCGCTTGTGCGTGAGTTTCGCGAAGAGCTCAATCTGCAGGTCGAGGCGGCGCATGCCCTCTTTTCCTGCGCGCACGCCTACCCTGATCGGGAGGTCGAACTGCACTTCTGGCAGGTCACCGAATATCAGGGTAAGGCCCAGGGCGTCGAGGGGCAAAATCTCCGATGGGTTCACTCAGATGATCTTGCCTCTGTGAACTTTCTTGAGGGCAATCGCGCGTTGCTAAAGAGAGTATGTGCGCTGGTGTGGCCGGATCCTGCGCAACAGCGCTAACGCCATGCAAAACGCGGCTGGCCCAGATCATTCACCCGGGTGCTTCTACCGAGCAGCGCGACTTCTCTGAACTGAAAAAGAATCGCAGCCGTCGGCGCATAGACCTCGTGCCCAACGGTTGGCAGCATGATTGAAAAGCCGTCACGGATGGATTCATCCGTCTCTGACTGGGAGACTTCTGTCCTGGCGTCGGCGAGTTCGGTCAAAGGAATATGAAAGACCCGCTCGACCTCCCCAGGGTCCGGCGCCGGAGTCAAGGTTTCATCCATGCAGGCGACCACAGGCGTGATGCAAAAACCGGACTCGGTCACGAAGTCATCGAGCAGGCCGATGACGTGATGCGCCTTGGGTTCGAGTCCGATCTCTTCGCGGCATTCGCGCAGCGCCGTCACAGTAGGTGTCTCCTCCGGCTCTGCCCGCCCGCCCGGCAACGCATACTGGCCCGCATGCCGGCGCAGCGTTTTGGCACGGCGTGTCAATATCACCGACCCCTCATTGCTGCCAGGCTCGAGGGTCACCAGGAGCATGACCGCGGCACGGGTCGACCCGACATCCTCCTGACACAGGCGCTCAAAGCCTGCAAAATTCTTCGAGAGTTTCTCGTTTAGTGTCACCGGGGCGGATTCGTATTGTCGGCGTTATCCGCCGTTTGCGCTTTCTCCCGGGAGAGCGCCGTTAAACGTTTATGCAGGGCGTAGACCTCAGCATGAAGAGATTCAAGATTCCCGTCATTGTTAAGGAGATCGGTTGCCGTATTGCGCCTATCGGCATCGCTTGCCTGCGCGTCGTCGATGGATGAGAACGCCTGCTGGTCAAGACCGCTTCGCTCAAGCACCCGTTCGGCTCGAAGTTCACGAGCGGCTTCAACGACCACGACCCGGTCAAAGTTGCCGGCCTGACCGGTCTCGATGAGTAGCGGGATGGAAAAAATCACGTATGGGCCCGTGGCCTGCGAGGCGGCTTCATTCATCTTGTGACGCACCCGCGGATGCACGATGGATTCAAGCGCAGCCCGTTTTTCGGGATCGGTGAAAACCTGTTCACGAACCGCTGCCCGATCAAGGTGACCGTCTGCGTCTATCACGGCAGGTCCCAGAAGGTTTGCAATCTCGGTCACCGCATCCTCCCCTTTGGCGGTCACCTGATGGGCAAACCGGTCTGCGTCCAGGACCATCACCCCGAGTGTTTCAAGATAATCACTGACTGCAGTTTTACCGCTGCCGATTCCGCCGGTGAGTGCGACTCTGAGCATACGAATTCCTAGAGCCCTGCGATTGCAAGATAGAACTGGTTAAGGTCCGTACCCCACAACAGTGCCAGCCATCCTCCTCCTGCGAGATAAGGCCCGAATGGGACCGGTTGATTCCGTTCTTGTTGTTTGAGGACCAGCATGGTGATTCCGATAATAGCGCCGGTGCCGGCGCTCAGCAGTACGATGAGCGGCAGCATCTGCCACCCCATCCAGGCCCCAAGCGCTGCCAGCAGTTTGAAGTCACCGTATCCCATGCCGTCTTTTCCTGTGGCGATACGAAAAGCCTGAAACACGGCCCAAAGTATGCCGTACCCAGCGGCCGTGCCGATAAGCGCAGAGGCCAACTCCGTGAACCCGCCGACTGCGTTGACCGCGAGGCCTGCCCCGATCAGCGGCAACGTGATGCAGTCCGGCAGCAGGAAGTGTTCAAGATCAATAAAGGCAAGTGCGATCAGGCACCAGGTGAAAGCCAGTGCTGCCAGGGTCAGCCATTGGATCCCCAAAACGCACACCACCGTCAGAGACAGGACGGCACACAGTGCTTCGACCAGGGGATAGCGCCTGGAGATTGCGGTATCACACCAATGACACCGACCCTTCAGTACCAGGAAACTGATCAGCGGCAGGTTATCGCGCCAGCGGATGGACTGCTGACAATTTGGGCAGCGTGACGCGGGCCCGGTAATTCCCGGTGGTTTCGGCAGTCCTTTTGCCTTGCCGTGCCATTTCCACTGCAGACGCTGAGGTAGCCGCACGATGACCACGTTAAGGAAACTGCCGACCATCAGCCCGGCGAAGATCGTGATGACATAAAGCCACCCATCGACTCCTTGAGCGTTAGCCAGGGCTTCGATCACGCAATCGGCGGAGGCGTGGCCTCCATTACATAATGGCGCCCATCTTGAAAATGGGCAGATACATGGCAACGACGAGGGTGCCGACCAGGCCGCCGAGCACGCTGATCATGATCGGCTCGATGAGTTTGCTCATATTGTCGACGGCTTCGCGCACTTCCCGCTCGTAAAAGTCAGCGGCTTTATTGAGCATGGTTTCGAGTTCACCGGATTCTTCGCCTGTGCTCGTCATCTGCAGCACCATGGCCGGGAAGAGACCGGTCTGTGACATGGCGCTGGAAAGCGATTGCCCGCCGCTGACCACCTCTCTAATGGACATGCAGGCATCAGAGTAAACGCGGTTACCCGTCGCCCCGGCGACAGACTCCAGTCCATCCACCAGTGGTACCCCGGCACCAAACATAGTGGCCAGCGTCCGGGCATATCGTGAGATCGCTGCTTTGCGCAGAATGATCCCAAATACCGGCAGGCGCAGCGAGATTCGGTCTACCCGATGCCGCATCGCCTCAGAGCGCCGGTAGGACATCGAAATCATGACGATGGCTCCGATGATAACGGCGAAGATCTGGAGCCACAGTTCTCTGAAGCTCTGCGAGAGTTCGATCACGATGGCTGTCAGTGCCGGCAGACTCGCGCCGAAACTGGAGAAAAGATCCTCAAACTGCGGAATCACGAACACGAGCAGCAGGACGGAGACAATAAAGCCCACGGCAAGTACAGCGGCCGGATACCAAAGGGCGCCTTTGACTTTTGCTTTGATCTCTTCGATGTTTTCCATGTAAAGCGCGACTTTGTCCATCAGGTCATCAAGGTTGCCTGAACGCTCGCCGACGGCAACCAGGCTGGTATAGAGCGCGTCGAACTGACGGGGATACTTCTGCAGGGCTTCACTGAGAGCGGTCCCGCTTTCAACATCGAGACGGATAGCGCTGAAGATTTCACGAATCTTGGGCTGATCTGTCCCGTCAGCGATAGCCTTGTAGGACTGAGCGATCGGTAACCCCGCCCCCAGCATCGTGGCGACCTGCCGGCTGGCGATGGAGATATCCTTGGGCTTTACTTTCTTAGCGAACAGTGCCTTGGGTTTTTTTCGCACGGAACGGGGATTAATCCCTTCGCGGCGCAACGTGCTTCGGACATAAGCCGGCCCTTGCGCCTCCATTTCACCGGCCACTTTATTGCCGTGGCGGTCGGTTCCAGACCAGGTAAAGATTTGTTGGGTCTTTCCGGCGTTTCTCGCCATGGCTTCAGTTATCTGTGACGCGCAGAATTTCCTCAAGACTGGTAATTCCGGCACGCACTTTTACCAGTCCCGCCTGGCGCATGGTCATCACGCCGTCCGCCAGAGCTTGTTTTTCGATCGCCTCCTGACCGACGTTTTGCACGATCAGTTCGGCAATCGCCTCCGTGACCGGCATTACCTGGAATACGCCGGTTCTTCCCTTGTAGCCGCGGGTACACTCGTCACAGCCTTCAGGCCCATAGAGCTTGAGGTCACTAAAGTCAGCTGATGTTGGAAAACCGGCGCTTGCCAGAACTTCTTCAGGATACGCTACAGGTTTGCGGCAGGCGGTGCAGAGTTTCCGAACCAGCCTTTGCGCGAGGATGAGGTGAACCGATGCAGCCACATTGAATGGTGCGACGCCCATGTTCAGAAGTCTCACAATCGTCGAGGGCGCATCATTGGTGTGCAGCGTCGAAAGGACCAGGTGTCCGGTTTGGGATGCCTTGACCGCAATATCTGCGGTTTCAAGATCCCGCACCTCGCCTACCATGATGATGTCGGGATCCTGTCGTAAGAAGGCACGCAAGGCAGCGGCAAAGCTGAGGTTGGCTTTCTCGTTGATATTGACCTGATTGATCCCTGGCAGATTGATCTCAATCGGATCCTCGACGCTGCTGATGTTGACTTCCGGAGAGTTCAGGGTGGACAGCGC
>JAERSQ010000253.1 GCA_016845525.1 Pseudomonadota bacterium | reverse complement strand
ATGACCTTTGTGGCGCAAAGAGAAAGCGAGCACAAAGGCAAGACCACTGAAGAGATTCTGGATGAATACGCCAGCGGCGCCTCAATGAAAAAACTGATCAACCCGCAGGACGTTGCCGATATGGCCGTCTTTCTGGCGAGTGATAAGGCATCGCTGGTCAGCGGCCAGGTCATCGCGGTGGACGGACACACCGAAAATCCAGAGCCGCGCTCCTAGAAACACAGCCGTCGAGTCAACTCAGTAAGATCTCACCTTCGACGCGCCCGCGTAAAGAATCTCTGCCCAGTTGGCGTTGGCCTGTGCACGGGCGGCAACGCCGGACTCATCCCGATCGGCATCAGGACGCGGCAGAACAGAAAAGTCCTCGCCGCCATCACAGCCCTGCACTACCTGAGCCAGGTGTTCACCGATCGTCTGGCGGGAATCCGGACCCATGTAGGCCTGAAGCGCGATACCCATCCGCCGCTCGTCGCCCTGATTCGGCATCGATCCATGCACCGTACACGCATGGTGAATGGACATCTGCCCGGGACGAAGAACAAGATCCACCGCGGCGGTTTCATCCACTTCAGTAACGGTCTGCCCGCGTGTCAGGATATTGTCCTCGCCAAAGGTATCGTGATGCGTGCGGATACCGTCTTTATGGCTGCCGGGAATCGCTTTGATACAACCCAACTCCGCGTTACTCGGCGTCAATGCCAGCCAGGGCGTAATAAAGGTATGAGGTTCAATACCCATATAGGTCGCATCCTGATGCCAGCTCACAAAACCTGCGCTTTTCGGTTCCTTGAAAAACAACACGGTGCCATACAGCACGATGTCCTCACCTATCAGATCGGACACCGCTCCAACAATCACCGGGTGATGCGCGACCTCATCAATGCAGGTGTAGGCAAGATGTGCATTGTTGCGATTGGTCGGTCCAAGTTCTTCCGGGTTCGCCGCTTCTGCAGCCTCCACCCGAAGCTTTAGCGCATGGGCTTCCTGTTCCGACATGACATCAATCGGTGCGCAGTAGCCATATTCATGGAAATAATCTACCTGGGATTGCGAAAGAACCTTGGGCATTAATGACCCCCAAAAGATATATCCGATCGCGGCACCATCGAGCCGCGCAACTCAGTGAACGATACTGCCCCCATCCTGGTCAACCGGATTCGAGCGCGAAGCAACCTTAACTCATCGCGACATCGGGAAAACTTTCGAGTGCCGGCTTTTTCTGGCAGATTCAGAATCTGATCCAGGCTAGGCCACCGAAAAAAGAAGATGTCTTTTGATTCCATCATCACTTTTCTGCCCACCCGGGACCTCGCACAAACCGCACAGTTTTACGAAGAGGTACTGAAGCTGGAGTTGGCCCTCGACCAGACCCGCTGCCGCATCTATCGGGTTGCAAAGGGCGGTTTTTTGGGTTTTTGCCTCAAAGACGAAGTCACCCCTCAGGATGGCGTGATGCTCACCCTCGTGACAGAAGCGGTGGACCACTGGCAGGCCCTCCTGGCAGAGCATGACGTCCCCATCGAGAAAGGGCCTGTCTTCAATCCGGACTTTCAGATCTATCAGATGTTCCTGAGAGATCCCAACGGTTATCTGATAGAGATCCAGCGCTTTGAAGATCCCCGATGGCGTACTCCATCCTGATCAGATTGGGGGTAGGATAAAGAGGGTGTTTTACGACAGATCAACGGGAAACTGCTGTAAGTGACTCATCACTGGTATCGCTGTGAGATAGACCGCGCGCTGCTGAAATCGCTTTCACGGCGGACAAACTGGCATGGCCTGATATACCTCTTCTACTTCATCACACTCCTGACAATCACGGGGTTTCTGGCGCTTTCTTCTGTCGGTACGCTATGGAGTATCCCGGCGTTCCTGCTTTATGGCGGTATCTGGGTATTCGCCACCAGCGTGGTACACGAAACATCACACGGCACGGCCTTTCGTAACCGGGCGCTCAATGAGACCGTGCTCTTTTTCTCCGGGTTCATGGTTCAGCAAACCCCCAGCCTGTTGCGCTACGTTCACGCCCGCCATCATTCCCATACCGCCCTGGTGGGAGAAGACCCTGAAATCATCCTGACCAACCCGATGAAGTGGCGGGATTTCGTTATCAACGAACTGATTGATCTTGGCAGCATCTGGTACTTCGTCAAAGCCACTGCCGCGCTCGCTATCGGCCGTCCGACGCGGGATGCGGCAGACTGTATTCCCGCGCCGGCGATGCTCCGCGCCGTTATCGAGGCACAGGTTTATATGCTGGCGTACCTCGGCGTCATCTTGTGGTCTCTTATGGCACAGTCCTGGCTTCCGGTCCTGATGCTGATCCTGCCCCGACTCTTTGGCGCACCAACCCATGGGGTCATCCTGGCAACACAGCACTTTGGCATGGCGCAGGACATTCTGGACCATCGTCAGACAACCCGGACAATGCACGTGAACCCGGCGCTGCGCCTGCTTTACTGGAACATGAACTACCACGTCGAGCACCATATCTTCCCGCAGGTACCCTTTCACGCTCTGCCCGCTTTGCACAAGGCCGTTGCCGATCAGTGCCCGCCACCGACCCGGGGGGTGTTTGGCGCCATGGTGGAGATTGCCACCACCATAAACCGCCAGCGTCAGGACCCGGGGTACACGACCCCAAGACCCCTGCCCGGCTCTGCTTGGAGTTAAGCAAGTGGCAAAGGATCTTTCGGGGAAAAAAGCCCTTGTGACCGGAGCCGGCGGCGGCATCGGCCAGGCAATCGTTGAGTCGCTTAAGGCGCAGGGTGTCACCGTAGCCGGCACAGACCAGAACGCGTGTCCGGATTCGGATGTCTCAATCGTCGGAGATTTAATGAACGCGACTTTTTGCGATGCGTTGCCGGGCAATGCCAGCGAGCAACTGGGCGGCCTCGACATTGTCATCAACAATGCAGGGATCATCCGACGGGGTCCGGTAACCGACGCGACTGATGAAGACTACGCGGCCTCTTTCGCCGTCAACGTCGAGGCGCCTTTTCGCATTTGCCGGGCAGCCATCCCCCTGCTGGCAGAAGCCGGCGGCGGCGCCATCGTCAACATCGCCTCCTGCTGGGGAGTCCATCCGGGCCCTAATCATCCGATCTATTGCATGTCCAAGGCAGCGGTCGCATCGATGACTCAATGTCTGGGTCATGATCATGCGCATCAGGGCGTTCGAATCAACGCCGTCTGCCCCAATGAGGTGGATACGTCCATGTTGCGCTCAGGTTTTAGCTCTCGGGGAATGGATCCGGATACCGCCATCGCGTCACTGAATGCCTCCGTGCCTTTGGGTCATATTGCCGAGCCGCAGGAAATCGCTGATGTGGTGCTTTTTCTTGCGTCAGACGAGGCGCGCTATATGTCCGGCAGTCTGGTTGAGGTTAACGGCGGCAAAGCCGTCTACTGAAGCATGGACAAGGTCGCGCTGATTACCGGGGGTCGAAGCGGGATTGGTCTTGCCTGCGCGCAAAAACTCTCGCAGTCGGGCTACGAAGTGGTCACGGCACAACGTACTCCGGCTGACACCTTTCATAGCATTGAAGCAGACTTTTCAGACCCCGATACACCGAAACGCGTTATCCAGCAGGTTATCGATAACCACGGCCGTCTGGACGCGCTCGTCAATAATGCCGGGATCATGCTGGAAGACACGGTCGAAAGCATGTCCCTGGCGGACTGGAACCGAACACTCAATATCAACCTCACGGCGCCGTTTCTCCTGATCAAGTACGCCTTGCCCCACCTTCAGGGCGAGGGCGCCATCGTGAACATCGGCTCGATTGAGGGACTCGGATCTAATCCCCAACACGCCGCCTACTGTGCCTCCAAAGCAGGCCTGCACGCCTTGACGCGGGCCGTGGCGGTCGATGCCGGTCCACAGGGCATTCGCTGCAACGCGATTGCGCCGGGCTGGATTGATACCGAACTCAATGAAGAATTTATCGAATCAATGGCCGATCCAAAGGCTTTCAGGGAACAGATTGGAGGAATTCATCCATTACGCCGCACGGGCAAACCTGAGGAAGTCGCGGCACTGGTTGCCTGGCTGGTGTCTGAAGAAGCGTCGTTCGTCACGGGCCAGATATACACCGTTGACGGCGGCCGTCTCGCCCAACTGCCGCTGCCGTAGACTTGGGCTCCGTCTGTCACCCGGTAACGACTGCCGT
>JAERSQ010000252.1 GCA_016845525.1 Pseudomonadota bacterium | reverse complement strand
GCTTCAATTTGTTCCTCTTCCTTGACGTTGGCCATACCCATTCCTGGTTAGATGTCGACGGCTTCGGCCGCCTCGGGGGCTTCGGTGGGGAGGGTGACTTTGACTTCGCCGGGGGACTCGACCTTGATGGCGTTGACGATGGGGCGGAAGCCGGGTTTGCCCCTGGATTTTTTGTGGTCCTGGGCGTTTTCGGAGAGCTTGTACTGGATAACGGCCTGAGTCATGGAGGCTTTTTGGGCGCGGTCATAGGTGCGGCCCTGGATCTCGAGCAGGCGGGAGCGGTCCTGGCGGAGCATTTGTTCCTCCTCGAGGGTGAGGCCGCCGTCGGCAAGGCGGGAGTTGATGGCCTCGACCTCGGCCATGATCTCGAGGAAGGTTTTGGTCATGCCGCCGCCGATGATTTCGACGGCTTTGGTGAAGTGGGAGTGGTGGAATTGTTGCAGGGCCTCGGCGGACTGGATGGCGGCGGGGGAGAGGCCGAGGTTTTCGAGGCCGTCCTTGAGGTTTTGATCCTCCTCCTCGAGGGCGCGGGCGACGAGGGCGTCGGAGGCGAGGACGGGGGTGCCGGCGGCGGAGCCGGGTTTGCGGCCGAGCTCGACCATGTCCTCGGGGAGGGGTTGATCCAGTTCGCGGGCGTCGCGTTTGGCTTTTTTCTTGGCGTGGGTATAGCGGGCGCGGAGGTCGGGGTCCTGGTGAATCATGCCCCGGAGGGAATGGTAGGTGATGTCCAGCAGCAGGGCGGCTCCTTTCATGGAGCCGGCCTCCTTCATGGCGAGGTCGATCTTGGATTTGAGTTCTGGGCTAATGGAGGTATCCCCGGGTGGTGCTGACCTGGCTGTGGCCGAGCTTCTCGGCGACGGACAGTTCGGCGAGTTCCTGCTGGAGCTGCTCGATCAGGCGGCGTTTTTCTTCCTTAAAGGTGGCTGAGGCGTAGGCGTGGCGCAAGGAATGGAATGTTTTGCCCTCAATGCCGAGGGATTGGCAGAGGGATTTGAACTGCACGGAGAGGAGGGCGCGCCGGGTGCTGGACTGGTAGATTTCGCATTGTTCGGGGAAGAGGTAGCGTTTGTTTTTTAGGGGGACCGCCTTGAGCAGGGTGCGGGCTTTGCGGGAGAGGGTAAAGGGGCCGACGCGTTGGTTGCGTTTATCGGTCCAGAGGGTGAGGGTGCGGCCCTCGAAGGCGGCCCATTCGAGCTGGGCTATATCGCCGAGGCGCAGGCCGGTCTCGAAGCTGAGGAGGGTGGCGAAGGGCCAGAAGGGGCCGTCGGCCATGGAGAGGATGAGGGAGACTTCCTCGGGGAGGAAGGGGTTGATTTTGCGGGGTTCCTTTTGTTCGTGGGTGAGGGTTTCCATGGTGACGGCGACATCCTTGGCGGGGTTGCCGACGCGCCAGCCTTCGTTGGTGCAGAACTCGAGGAAGGAGCGGATGGCGGAGAGGTTGGTGTTGCGGGTGGAGGCTTTGTGGCCGCCCATGGGGGAGTTGATATAGCGGGTGAGGGCCTCGAAGGTGATGGTGGACGGGGGTTTTTTATCCAGTTTTTCGTGGGCGATCCAGCGGCTGACGGTGGCGATGGAGTTGTGAATGGTCTTGGGGGCCTTGGAGCCGGCGCGGAGGCGTTGTTTCCAGTCTTCCATGGCCTTTTCGCAGGTGATTCTTTTGCCGGCGACGATGCGGGTGATGGCTTCGGCGGTGAGGATCTTGGCCTGGGCGGCCTGTTCGAGGGCCTCGAGGTTGGCCTCCCGGGCGGCGGCCTCGGCGCGGGCCTTGGATTTTTGGCGGGTGGAGAACTCCTTGATCTTGCCGTCGGAGCCCTTGACGCGGGCGTAGTAGTAGCCGTTTGGTTTTTTGACGAGTTTCATGACTGCATTTTTTTCTGGGTGTCCCGCCATTTCTGGAGGAAGTCCTGCTTTTGGGTGGCGAGGAAGAGGTTGAGCTGTTGTTTGCGGATGGTGCCCCGGCGGCGGTTGATGCGGCGCTTGAGTTCGGTGAGGCGTGGGGGGCGGGTGCGCCGGGCGAGGTTGTTGGCTTTGCGGGTGAGTTCGTCGGCGGCGCTCCGGAGGCGTTTGGCTTCGGCGCGGTTCTCGGCGGCCTGGTGCCGGATGGTCTTGGCTTGTTCGACCTGTTCATCCTGCTTTTTCTCGTGTCGCTCGAGCATGGCTTCCTGTTCGGCGAGGAGTTTTTGCAGGAGTTCATCGGCCTCGAAGGCTTCGGTGAGCTGGGTTTCAGGTACTTCGTACATGGCGGGACTCCATCCATTTCCGGACGAGGGGGTAGTAGTAGGTGGACCAGTCCGGGGAGCGCTTGAGGTAGGTGAACTTGGGGCGTTTGCGGAGGTAATCCTCCACGCGGCGCATGTCTTTCTGGTGGTCGAAGTCGGTGCCGCAGGCCTGGAGGAAGGCCTTCATATCGGGCACCTCGACGCCGTGCCAGGTGGTGGAGGCGGAGATTGCCTCGACGCGGGCCGGGGGCAGGCCGGAGCGCTGGGCAATCTCCGCCGTGGTCAGGGGGCGGCCGCGTTTTTCGCGGGCCAGGAGGCGGCAGAGCACCGGGGGATACCGCTTGAGTCGGGTCCAAAACATGTCAGGATTCGCCGGTTCATCCGAACGAGGTGCTATAACCTATCCTTTTATGGTATTCTGTCAACGGGAATCTGCGGAACCGGGGAATGGGTTTCTTTAGGCGGGGTTGCCGTGTTCGTCGTAGTCCTGGTCCCAGGCTTCCAGGGTATCGGCCACGACTTCGTCGCTGATGGCGTGTTCGTATTCCTGCTCCAGGTCCCGGTAGATTTGGTGGTTGAGTTCCTCGACGCGTTCCTTGAAGGCGGCCTGGATGGGGGCAAACCATTCCTGGTCCAGGCGATGTTCGGCTTCCGGGGTTAGGTCTGCTCCTGTCAGCTCCATTTCCCAACCGAGTTCGGTCTGGTTCTTGTTATCCCATTTGAAGATCCAGGGGTCAATGGGGTTGCCGTCCAGTTTTTGCCGGACTTTCTCGATGAGCAGGGGTTGGTTGAGGGTTTTCCAGTGGGGCAGGATTCGGTCATCCAGTTCGACATCCTGGTATTCAAACCAAGCCCCCCGGCCCCGGTCCCACTTCCATTCCCAGTAGATCTCCACCGCCTGAAACCCCAAGGATTCCAGGCGCTCGGTCCAGTCCTCGATGAGGTGACTGAAGGTCCAGTGGTAATCGAGATTCACGTAGCGGTGATCCTCGATCACGCTGGCCCGGGTGGTTTTATCCAGTTGATTGAACTTGTAGGTCTTCATGGGGTTGGAGGGCCTGAAGGGTTGCTTCGCCCAGCTCCTTGCGCCAGCGTTTGATGAGGTAGCGGCGGAGCTGGGGGACCTGGGTGAGGTGGACGACGAAGCCGTCGAAGACGGGCTGGCAGAACCGGCCACCCGACCAGCCGACCTTGACCTTCCAGGTGCAAGTTTGAGTGGCTCGCACGGCCCCGGAAATCCTGGCCCCACTAAAGGGGTGGCCTGCGCGCAGCCAGACCCATTCCGGAATCAGGTCTTTTTCTTTTTGAGCCTGAGTGTATTCCTCCATGCTTTTCTGGCTGACATTGCCGTATTGATTGAGGAACGGGGGTTTTCTGTGGGGGGCTATTCCGTCCAGCTTGTTTTGGACGGCCTGAATAATATATTCCTGGCCGGGGGTGAGGGTCCAGGTTTTTAGGGAGTTAGTCATTAGGGGTTAGGTTTTAGGTTTTAGGGATTGGGGTTAGATGACTTTGTGGAGGGTGCCGTCTTTTAGGCGGCGGTGGAGGGTGACGCCGAGGCGGGCCAGGGTTTCGAGGGCGGCGTGGCTGTCGACCATGAAGCGCTGGGGCTGGCCTTCCTCGTTGAGGAGGTCATGGATTTCGTTGTCGGCGATGTAGATGTATTCGCAGCCTTCTTCCTTGGGCTTGCCCTGGGGTTGGGGGCGGCCGTTGCCGTTGCTCTTGCTCTTGCCCGGGGGCAGGTCGCGGGGGACGGTGATGCCGTTGTAGCGGGGCTTACGGGCGGGCCGGCGCGGCGGCTGCCCATGAAGATCTTGGTGCTGGTGCTGGCCTTGGCGGTTTCGACGTACCGGGTGAGGTAGTTGAGGGCATCCTCTCGGTTGACCCAGGTGGTGCGGGGGCCGTTTTTCTCCCCGGAGATGAGCCCGTTTCTGAAGGCCCGGGAGAGGTTGCTGATGAGGGATTGGAGATCGGGGAAGATGGGCTTTCCGTTGCCTCGTTTCTCGCCCTTCACGATGGGCCAGAATTCTTCAGCGGCCTGCTTGATGCGGACGCTGACTTGTTGTTCTTGGGTGTGCATTTTTTTAGGGATTAGGTTTTAGGGTTTAGGGTTTAGTCTTCGGTTAATTGTTCGATGACGGTGGCGACGGCGGCTTCGCTGGAGTCCAGGTGGATGTCGTGTTCCAGGCCGGAGACGATGTTGTAGAGGTGAGCGTATTGTTCCTCGCTGAGGTCTTCCTCACAGTTCTCCAGGTGCATGTCGATTTCGCCGACCTGATAGTTGGCCTGGCTGATGTGGTCCCGGATTTCTTCCAGGTGATCCAGGAGGGTTTGAACGGAATCAGGAAGAACTTCTTCTTCCTTGGTGATGGTCTGGGTTAGTTTCATGGTTACTTGATGGTTTTGCCGACTGAGGGGAGCCGGTGGATTTTGTTGCGGATGAGGGTTTTGAGCTCGGCATCGAGCTGCTCATAAAATTCCCCGCTGACCCGGGTGAATTTGCCTGCCCGTTGCGCCTGGGAGACGGCAAGGCAGAAGGCTTTGACTTTGGCTTTGTTAATCAACATGAGGTTTGAAGAATTGCTGGAAGGTGCCGGGACCGCAGACACTGTAGTCCTCCAGGGAACAGTGCCCGGGTGCGCCGGGGATCTGGTAATAGATCCGGTAATAAGGGCCCCGGGGGCCGCTTCGTTTTTGGTAGCGATAGGAGCTGCCAAGCTGGTAACCCTCGAGGCCGGCGTGGCCCCGGGGTTCGCAGTGGCAGGTGGCTATCGCATCTGGTTGAGATCGGCCTGGGTCCATGTGTGGTGTTCGGTGGTAAGGGTGCCATCGGCATGGCGTTGGGCGGGGAGGATGTAGTCTTCCTGTGGGACTTCATCGAGGGATCGTTCGCCGGTGAGGACCTGGCGGTACAGTTCCTGCATGGTGTCGGCGATTTCCTTTTCGGCTTCCTTGTGGGTGAGGAAGAGGACGGGTTGGCTGGGGAGATTCTCCCCGCTGCCCTCCCATACGGCGGGCTCATCCATGTCCGGCGACATGACGAGGTATCCCTGGGCGGGCTGGATGTGGGTTTGGGTGTTCATCGGATTGATGCCGTGGAGGTTCCACGACTGGTAGATTTGGTTTAGAATAAGTTGTTTTTCCATAGGAGCTCCCACAGGAGCTTGAGGCTGCGGAACCAGCGGCCTAGGCAACGCATGGGGTTCGTTGTTCATTGAAGGCCCGTAACTGGTCGATGAGGTTTGGCCAGTTCTTCCAGCATGGGTCGTTATCGAGCCGCTTTTTCACAGCGGTTTCCAGGACGGGGTCCGGGATACTGAGGGCGGGCGGGATCACGTCCGGGAAGCATCTGATGATCCGGCTCAGAGTGACCACGGCCCGGATGAGATGATATATGGAGCGGGCAGCTCCGCTGCGTTTTCGGGGCAGGGCTTCCATGAGTTCCTCCCATTGGTAGCCTTCGGCCCGGGCGAAGTATTGGGGGCTTTCCGGGTAGGCCACCTCGAAGCTGTGACGGTGGTAGAGCACCCGCCGCACGGCTAACTGGTGCTTGGAGGTGCTAGGGGAATAGGTTTCTGAGTTGGCGAGGTAGAGGGTGGGTTTCCCTTCCTCGATGTAGCGCTGGCACAGGATGAAGTGGGGGCCGTAGCTTTGGAGCTGGTCTCCGTCACAAATGACAGAGCCTTTGGGGGTTTGGCAGGGGGGCCCGTAATCGAAGTAGTTATCAATCACGGCCCCGATGCTGTTCATTTTTTTCATCGGAATTTTTATCGGCAGAATCGGGCTGGGGACGAGGGCCCCGGAGGGAGGCGAGCAGGGTTTGCCAATTCTCCAGGCCGGGCTGGCCGTCCAGCCGCCATTGGACGAGTTTTTGGATGGCGTGCGGGGGCAGGTTGAACTGCTTGGGGGGGACGCCGGCGTATTCGGTGAGGGCCAGGCGGGTCTTAAGGATGCCTTCGAGGTTCTTGATGTGGGCGGCTCGGCGGCGGGGGGCGCGGGTACGCAGGAAGCGTTCGAGGTTTATTTCCCAGGAGCATTCGACCAGAGTGGCGACGAGATGGAGATTCCCGAGGTCGGGAGTTTCAATCACGGCAAAGGGGAGCCTTCTTCGCCAGCAAATTTCCACCAGGGTTTGGAAGGTGCGACGAAAGGAGCCGCCGGCAGGTTCGTGGCTGATGAGGATGGCCCGGGGCACGGTGGTATAGGTCCCCGGGACAGGGGACGTGATGCGCCGGGCCAGGAGGCGTTGTTTTTCGCCGGCCCGATGGCCAATGAGCTGGTCATCCTTGATCAGCAGCAGCTTTTGGGATTTGTGGTAGTGGCGCAGGTGGCTGAATCCTTTGCAGAAGTCGTCGAGGACTTCACGCTGGGTTGCTTTGCTCTTGGCCATGCTCATGTTCCAGTTCCTTGCTTAGGGGTTTTGATCGGGCCATCCAGGCTTGGAGGGGCATTTCGGTGAGCCAATCCTGGAGGGAGGGGATGCGGCCGAGGTCTTCCTTGACGTGTTGTTCGCCGATGAAGCGCACGGGAATTTCCCGGCCGTCCTGATTGAGGATGGTGGGGCCGAACTCTTTTTCACAGGCAAAGATACCCTCAGTGTGATGGCGCAGGGCGCGGTGGCGCACGTCGGCCAGGTAGGCCTTGGAGGCATCGAACCATTGATGAATGGCGAGGTAATCCTCGGGGGCTCCTCCCCATTTACGGGCGGAGCTGATGGCGTGATGGTGGGGGTGGGCCATGATTAAACATCGCGTTTGAAGGGGGGATCCCAGTCCGGGTCACGGGACTCATGACGTTCCTCCTGCAGTTCGCGTTCAGGCCAATAGGCGTCGCCGACCTGGGTGACGCGGATATTGATGAGGTCCACCTGAAAGATGCCGCTGGAGGTGTAGCGGTTATTGGCGGCCAGATTCATCGCCTGCCAACCAAGGTTATACCCTAAGTTATAGTCAACCGCCCAATCACCTTCCGGCGAGCAGATGTAGGTGTATTCGCAGTTGGTCTCGTCGGAGTCCCAGGCCATAGTGAACTCGGCCATGACGGCGGTGGGATTTTGCTGCTTAATCTTGTTGCAGAGGTCGACCAATTCCTTAGGTCGGTCGTCGAGCTTGGCCTTGACGGCCTGCTGGATCATTTCGTTTTTGTCCATGGTTAGTTGTTGATGAATTGGTTTTTGTGGCGTTGCTGTTGTTCGAGGAGGCGGGTGAGGTTAATGAATCGGCTGAGGGCGAGGAGCAGTTCGTTGACGGCTTCGGGGTCGCCCTCCTCCAGGCGTTGGCGGAGGTGTTGCGGGTTCATCTGGGATGCGTTCACGGCATGATTGACCAGGCTCTCGATGAGGGCCTCTTCGGGGGAGGTGAAGAGTTGGGTCATGGCTCGATCACCATGACTTCGCCCCAGGGCGGGTCGAAGCTGCGGTTGGTGCGGGTGAGGCCCCAGAGCACGGGGCAGTCGGGTTCCTCCCCGAAGTCGTGACAGTAACCGTCGGTGAGGTAGATGATGGCCCTTGGGGTTTCGTGGTGTTCACGGATGTGATCGAAGACGGGGCTGAACATGGTGCCGCCGCCGCCCTGGGGTTTGAATTCCCGGGGGTCGGTGACGATTTGTTCGTGGACCTGGGTATCGCACCAAATGACGGTGAGGGTGGGGTCGATGCCGTCTTTCTCGTATTCCTGCATGGCCCCCCAGGCTTCGGAGATGATTTCCTTGAGTTCCTCGCCCATCATGGAGCCGGAGGTGTCCATGCCGAAGATGACTTTGCCGAGGGATTCCTTGAGGAGGGACGGCAAGGCGAAGCCGGACTGGAGGTAGCGCTTGTTGGGGAAGCGGAAGGAGTAGTCCGTGCGGGCGAGGTCACCCATCCAACGGGAGAGGATGGTGCGCCAGGGCAGCTTGGGTTTTAAGAGGTCCGCAATATGGATCTCCAGGCCGGCGGGCAGTTTGCCCTCCTTCTTGGCGGCATTGGCGGCCTGGGTGAGCTCCACTTTGGCGCGGTCGATGAGTTCCTTTTTGGTTTGTTCATCGAGCGGCTGGCCGTTGGCATCCTGGGGATCCTCGACCTGGCCCCATTGAGGGAGCTGCGGGCCGGGTTGATCCCCCTGCCCTTCACTGGGGGGCTGGCTGGGCTCACCCCCCTGCCCTTCACCGGTGCCCTCGTCGCCGGGCTGGCCGGGTTGGGGCGGCGGCGGGTTTTCCTCCAGGAGAGTGGTGTAGATTTCTTCCGGGGATTGATCCCGGAAGCGTTCGTCGAGGAGGGCTCCCTGGGGCAGGGTTAGGTGGGCGTCCCGGATGATGAGGTTGATGGCGTAGTCGCAGGCGATGTTCCAGAGGAGGGGGTCCCTCCCCTCACGGCGCAGGGGGTGCGCCATGGCGATGTGAAGGCCTTCATGGCAGAGGACGCCGACGACTTCATTATGGGTGAGGGAGTCGGTGAACTCGGGGTTATACCAGATGTGCTTCCCATCGGTGGACATGGTGGGGCGGCCGGGTTCCTCGATATACCGGGCCTTCATGAGAAGGCAGGCGAAGAAGGGTTGTTCGCAGACCAGCGTTGATTTCGCCGTGTCTATGGTGGTGACGGTTCGACTCATGGGATGAGGGGGTTAGAGGTTCACACTCACGACCTCGGCGTGGTCGAGGCACCACTGGCCAATGGCGGGGTGGTTCATGAACTTGGAGTTCTTCTTGTTCCTGGCCTGGGCATCCTTCATGCACTTCACAGAGAAGTCCCCGGGCAGGCGATTCAGGTAGGTGACCAAGCCCTCGGCGGTCTTGACGCTGGCCCGGTGGGCGAGGGCCCCGATGAGGGCGTACATGACGGAGGGTTTATCGCTGGGCACCTCGGCTTGGGTGGGGTTTTTCAGGATGCCATCCGGGTCGGGCAGCTCCTGGTAGACCTCCTTGAAGGCGATGAACTCGGAGGCGGCTCCGTCGCCCACGTCGCCGGCGATGGACTCGAAGTCGTCCAGGCCATGGTAGAGGCCGTGGCCGGTGCGGGCCCAGTTGCGGGGGTTGGGGGAGTTGGTCATGGCCCGGGTGGGTTCGAAGGCGGAGAGGAGCTCGGTCTTGAACCGGAGGAAGGCGGGGACGAGGGGGTCCATTTCCTCCTGGGCGTAGTACCATTCACAGAACGGGTCGATATGGGTTTCGAGTCCGTAGAGTTTGCCCCGGCCCTTGAGGGGCTCGATCATGCCGGTGACGCCGGCCTTATCCTCGGCGCGGTTGGTGGCGGCACAGAACAGGACGTGGTCACTGATCTGGTGGCCGTTGATGCGGCGGGCGAGGAAGAGCTGCATGAGGGCGGCCTGGACGGCCATGGGGGCCTGCCCGAGGTCATCAAAGCAGGCGAGTGTGGGGGTGTCGGCCGTGGTGAGGACCTCGAGGTCGTTGAAGGGGACGAAGCGGGCCTTGAGTTGGTCCGCCTGCATGAAGGCGAAGGGCATGCCCTTGAAGTCGGTGGGGTCACTGACGACGGGGTGATACCAGAGCACGCGCCAGCCATGATTGGCGGCGGTGGAGATGGTGTCGGACTTGCCGATTCCTGGCTCGCTGTGCAGCACGAACGGAATCCGTGACTTGAGGAGCTTCGGCAGAGTGTTTTTCTCGAAGGTGTTGATTAGCATATCGTTACCTTTTTTGTGGGGGCCGGGATTTAGAGGGCTCCGGCCATGACCCTTTGGATGTCATCCACGGCAGCGGCGGCCTGGCTGGCGGCCTCCTTGCGAACAGTGCCATTTTCACGGAGCTGTCCCGGGTTGAGCCCGTTGAGGTTGCTGAGGATGGAGTTGGCGATCCGGTCCAGGTCGGGGTCCTGGTTGAGGTTTAACCGGGGGACGAGATCGGCAATCTTGCGGACGTTATGGACGGTGGTGTCCTTGAAGCGTTTCTCTTCATCGCCCATGACGTTGGCGAAGTGGGAGGTGACTTCGAGCAGCCTGCGCCAGAGATCGGACTGGGCTTCGGCGAGGCGTTCGCCGGCGCGCTTTTCCATGTCGCCCTTGAGGGATTCGACGGCGTCGTCGGCGAGGTCGACCATGAAGTTGCCATGATCGGGCACGGGTCGGAACTCCATGTCGACGGCGAAGCGTTCCCGGATCTGGTGCGGAGAGGGGTAATCGCCCTCGTTATACATGTCGTGCAGGAGTTTCTCCCGGGCGTGTTGTTTGTGACGGTCGTAGCCACTGATGAGTTGCTCGACCATGGCTTCGAGATGGTTGGCGGCCTGGTTGGTGACCTTGATGTACTCGAAGTAGTTCTCGGTGGTGAGCATGCGCCAGTGGGAGTCGTCGTAGGGGAGGGTTTCGGTGGTATGCACATCCCGCAGGGCGCGCACGGCCTGGGAGGCGGGGCGCAGGGCGGCGGGGAGCAGGAGCTTTTTATTGAAGCGTCCGGCGTCGTTGCCCATGGCCTGCTTGATGAGGATGTCGTTGGTGACTTTGCGATCCAGCTTTTCCCCGGACCAGGAACTGACCCGAAGCCGAACGAGCATGGCTCTGTCTTTTACTTTCATGGGAAATCAGGCGGCAAGTTTGTTTTTAACGGCCTTGATGGTGAGCTTTTGATTCGTTTCCCGGATCTTTTCCGGGTGCGGAACAGGGACGCCGAAGTGGTCGGCGTAAAACTCAATGTCCTTTTCCTGGATGACGGATTCGGTGTAGACCCTTTTATTCAGGCGCTCCGGGTGGGTGTAGTTGGCTACCATCCAGTCCATGTTTTCATGGTGGGTGTGGGCGGCGGGGTAATGCGGGGTCTCGACCTTGTTGAAGGGCTGGTCCACCCCTTGGGTTTCGTAGATGGGGCGCTTTATTTCAGGCGGAACAAAATATTCCGTATTGGCCGGGTCAACTTCCCGGATGCGTTCCTCCCAGTACAGCTTCCCCGCGACCAATGTGGCGACTTCTTTTTTGCCGATGAGCATGTGGCGCAGGGCGGGGTTGACCCAGATGAATCCGGAGCCCAACCTGGCGACAGGGACGCCGGGTGGTTGGCCGGTGTAGAGGATGTCTCCCTGATACCAGGCCAGCCAGGAGGAATGGCGGGCGAACTCGGGGCGGGTCTTGAGGGGGAAGTTGAAGCGGTTGGTGGGGGCGGTTTTCTGCCACCAATCATCTTTTTCATCACGCCACATGACGCCGGTGAACATGTTCACGACTTCTCCGGCTTTGAATACCTGACGTGTGCTCATGGGGTAGCCTGGGGTTGGGGCTCGGGGTAGTGGTTGAGGACGAGTTCGCTCAGGGCTTCGGCGGCTATGTTATAGGCTTCGTCGTATTCCCGGTAACCGACGTTAGGTTTATTGCGATACTTGCATTCCTCGGGGCCGGAGTAGTCCGGGTTTAGCGGGGACACTTCCTTGCGGAAGGTGGCGGCCCATTGCTTGAGCTGGCTAAGCAGCTCGGCTTCTTCGGCGAGGGTGGCATCCATTTCCTCACAGAAGGCGACCTCGACCCGGGCGATGCGGCCATCTTCCCCGTGCCGGGCGTAGACCGGGTAGAGCCCATCGCCATAGCCGGTATTGAAGACGACGCCGGCTCCGGCGTGGCCCATCTGGTAGTTCAGCTGGCCGGACCCGCTGGACAGGGTGCTGGCGCAGCAGCCGCCGTAGGAGAATTCGCCCAGGGGGTTGGCATCCGGGTCTTCCAGCTTCTCCCAATCGCCATCGGCGAGATGTTGGTTGGGGGTTTTACCGGTGGGGAGCTGCTCTTGATAGTTGCCGAAGGTTTCGTTGGTGTCTGGCAGGGTGTCCTGGTCGTCCCCCATCAGGTCGAGCTGATAGATGCGACCGGTGGCCTTGTCCTGGTAGCGGCGGATGTCCCGGAAGGGGGTGTCCTGCCATTCGCTTTCGATATAACACGGGTCGCACAGCAGGGCCTGGCCTGAATCGACGCCGATGGTTCCGATTTGTATGAGGTGTGGGTTCATGGTGTGGTTATTTAAGGTGGGCGAGTTCGTCGCTGATTTTATCCCGCCGCTCCTTAAGGGAGCGTTCTTCACGCAGGCCCTGGGCATCGAGATGGTTCCAGAGCTGGGTGTAGAGGCGTTCCGTTTCGGTCAACGGGTTATCCCAGGCCCGGATGATTTCGATCTGGGCCTGGAGTGAGCGTTCCTCATCGTAAGGGCGGGGTTCGCAGATGGAGAACATGGCGCATCCGTAGGGGGCCAGTTCATGGATATTGCATTTGCCATTTGCCTGGTGATGGATGCAGCCGCCCTGGTCCGTGGTCTTCGGGATGAGCGAGGGGACGGGGCGTGGTTGGCCGTTGATGATGACTCGTGCGCCGGGGCTGGCGAGGAGGTTGGCCTCAGCCCAAGGGTGGAGGTCTTGGGGCAGCGGGCCGGCCCGGGTGGCGACCATATAGCCGGGGAGGTCGTCAGGGATCAGCATGCCGGGCATGTGTCGGCAGGGAACCTGGCATTGCTGGCAGCCGCAAGAGGTTGCGCCGGTGGCGGGATCGGATTGCCAGGACTGGTAGCGTTCGAAAAGGAAGGCGGAGTGTTTCATGAGTTAGCCTCCTGAAATGCTTCGTCGTTTTTTCTTGGCCTCATCGCTCACGCCGCCCCAGCCTGGGTCGTAGTGAACGGTTACAGCGCCCTCGCTAGGGACTTCGATGACGGCCTCTTCGTAGACCAAGTCTCCAAAATTCTCCCCGTTTTCTTCTCGGTATTGTTTGAACATGGACCGTTTCCAGTTGTAGCAGGCGGCCCGATAAGACTTAGCCTTCACAAAGGTTAAGGAATTTTCTTCGCATTCTCGGCGACCGATGATGATGTAGGTTTTCATGGTTTGCTTTCTTGAGGTTCAGGGAAGTCGGTGGCTTTAAGCACGGGCTTGCCTTGGATGTCCTTGATCATTTGTTCGAGTATCTCGACCATTTCCTGCGGGGTGTCGGCCGTGGTGAAGATGTCGGTGTAGGCTTCGGGTTCGTCGGCCTCGTTGTAGTGGCACTCCACGATTTGCACGCAGGGGAGACCGGGCTGGCTTTGGTCAACGAGTCGGTAGTTCCAGCTCATGATTCCTCCAGTTCTTGATAGGTTTTATTGATTTGTTGATGGGCCTGGCGGGCGATGGTGGCAGCCTTCTCGCTGGCCTCTTCAAGGGCAGCAGTGCGGCGGGCCCGGGCTTCCTGTTCCCGTTCGTGTTCCTGTTCGGCAAGCCATTCGTTCATGCCGACTTCGAAGCCAACAGGGTCGCCCTTTCGTGAGAGCAGGCCGTAGTCCGGGGCATCGTACAGGTTATCGAGGTAATCCATGTAGGCGCACTCGTCGGCGGTGAAGTGCAGGCTCATGATTCCTCCTCTTCTTCTTTCAGTTCGCTGGGGTAGCACTCGATGATGAGCCCGCACTTGAGCTGTACTCTCACCATGCCGGGCTCTGGCTTGCCGCCTGAGGTTTCGGACAGGGGCGTACATTCTCCCAGGGTTTTGTGGATGGTCTTCATTTTATGATTCCTCCTTCAGTGCGTCTTCGATGGCGTGGGCAATGTCACTATGGGTGGCAGACCAGTCCATGTTGTCCGCCTCTTCGGCGGCATAAGGCCAGTCAGCTTTGGCCACATTGGAGAAGCAGTCATGTTCCCACCACGCGATGACTATGTTGGCTTCGGGTTCCAGTTTGTTCAGGTAACGGATGGCGTCTTTTACTTTCATTTCATGGCCTCCTTCACCTTGCGCCAGTATTGAACGGTGGCTTTGCGGCGGTGGCCTCGGGGGCCGCCGTTGTGGATGCGGGCGAGGATTTCCCAGTCGCCGGCCTTGAGGGCGGCGGGGGCATAACGCTTGAGGTAGGCAAGGACGACGCGCTTGGAGTAGGCGAGGTCTGCACAGTCACTGTACTGGCCGGGAACTCCAGCGTCCTTCCAGTAGTCGAGGTGGATTTGCAGGGGGCCGAGGGCCTTCCCGTTATCTCCCTTGATCGGCCCTTTACGGCCGCTTGCCTCGACCTGATGCAGGGCGTGGAAGAAGCGGGCCAGGGCCGGGTGGTTTTTGGCCGATAGGTCCAGGCTAAGCAGGGCGGCCATGATGATGATGGGTTTCATGGTTCATAGGTTAGGCGCGGGCTCCCTGTTTCAGGAACCGTTTCCTGGCTGAAAGGCACACCTCATCCTTGGGGTGGGCTTCCAGGTGTTGGGCCCAACGGCGTTGTTTGTTCTTCGCCGTGCGGGCGGCTTGGGTTTTGCGTGAGGGGCGATTGTCCGCCCGTTTGTTTTTCCTCCGGATTTAGCCATGGGTTATTCCTCCAGTTTGGTTTCTTCGAGGTGGTCGTAGGGGTGTGAGGTTTTGCCTATACCGCAGGAGTGTGAGGTTCGGCCGGTCCCGTTAGGATCGGGCCGCAGGATGGGGATGGGCGGCAGGGGTGCGGGCCGCAGCATTTTCAGCAGGCCGGGCAGCTCCTCCAGGAGCCCCTCCTCGGCCAGGCCATCGAGACTGATGAGCCATGGCGAGGAGGGGTCCTCGGGGTCTTCGCATTCTGCTTTCACGCGCAGATCAGTGCCAGCGTAGCTGAGGGTGATGGTGTCGACAGGGTATTTCATGATTGGATCTCTTCGGGTTGATGTTTCATGGCCCACCATTCGCCGATGGCGGCGTTGACTTGAGGGCGGTTCAGGGTGGCGTAGCCCCGACGCAGGGAGCGCTCCTTGAGCGTGGAGCGGACGCGCTGAAAGGCTTCATCGGTCATGAGGCCATCATCCAGCCGACGCCGGGCGGATTGCATATTGGACACATACAGGGGGTCCTGCTCGAGGAGCCAGTCATCGAGGAAGATGCCCCAGAGGCCTCGGACGTAGCGTTTCTGGGTCTTGGACATGCCGGGCAGGTAGACCGGGCAGGGCCATTTACGGCTTTTCTTGGGTGCATGGTTGCTGTTCATGGATTCCTCCGTGGTTGTTCGTTTCGGTTTGTTTTCGGTTTGTTATTACAAACTGTAATACTTTCACAACAACATTGTGGCAAAAGTTATTCAGTTCCGTAATAGGAATTGTGAGGGTTGAAGAAAGGGGGAGCCGGGCCGGAAAGAAGGGGCCGGCCTGGCTCCCGTGGGGGGAGGCAAGGGTTTATTCGTGCTTGGAGCCGATGCGGAAGATGTTGATGTTCACCTGGTAACGGCGGCCATCGCCCATGTCGGCCTTGTAGGCGGTGCAGAAGCCTTTGGATCCGGATTTGAACTCCTTGTAGGGGAGGTGAATCGGGAACTCGATGTCCTCAATGGTGAGGGTGGCTTTGGCGTGGGTGGCGTCCAGCCGTGGGGCCTCCTCAACGGAGGCCTCGGTGGGTGCGGGAGCGGCGGAGAGCTGCTCAATTCCTTCCTCAACGGGAAGGACGGGAATGTTGCTGTTCATGGTTTTTCTTTTTGGGTTTATGTGGGAGGGGTCCACGGGAGATTCGCCCCCGTGTAAGAAACCCCTACCGGATAAAGTTTAGGAAGGAGGGGAAAGAAAACAGGCCGGGACCAAAGGTGACCTTCAGCCCCGACCTGCCACGGAGGAAATGCCACGCAACAGCAATGCGCGGCACCCCAATGCGTGTTACTTATCTTCCCCGCCCTTGGGTTTCACCACCTTGAGCAGGTCCGCATGGTATTTGCGGTCTACGAAGGTGGGATCGGCGAGGAACCGGTTACGGGCTTGGACGGGCAGGGTTTGCCACCACTGCTCCCATCCAATCCACTTGTCGTTTTCCTTTTTTTTCGCCATAAGGACAGGGCCATGATAGGCCCAACAGGGGGCGTTGCAATGTTAATGGAGTTTACTATTTGCGCGCCAGAAGGTGGCTTGAATGCGAAGAAGGGCAACGCCCCCTGTTGGACCCCCTGCCCTGCTGGGGCAGGACAAGGAGCCCTGAAATGGGTATGACCAGCGTTGGCTGGCCGCCCGCCGTCGCCGGGATACAATCTCTGTTTTACAAAAACTCGAGCCACTCTCCCAACGCCCCAACGGACTGGACCTCCGGGCTCAGTCATCGCCCTGCCTTGATTTGAGCCATGCACTGCCGTTTCACGGGCCTTGGCATGATGTTGCAGGGGATTCCTACCTCCGGAGGCGTATTGCGGGCCTGCTTACCCAGCTAGTTGGCTTGCGTATTCTCACGCTGCAACGTCCCCTCTCGCGGCCGGTGCTCAATGTGGGCCGGCGATACCATCGGCGATGCGTTGCAGGATTTGGCACCCTCGCGGGCGTGTTTCGCCGCCCTGCTCCATCGGAGGCGGGGCACGGTACAGTGCAGAAGAGACGCTGCACCGTTGGTGGCGGGCTGCTTTTAGACTATGGTGGAGTGCTCCCAGAGAAGCGCGCCCCCATGAGAATCCCCCAGACAGTCCATGAATGTGTGCAAAGGCACAGAGGACTGAGAATAGGGGACAGCCGTATGGTACACCAGGCTGCCAACTGCCGAACCGCATACCGTGCTACACGGTACAACGGCGCACCCATTAACTATGGGCCACTCGCACACGCCGCTATCGCTTACTGCGTACAACGGCGGTGCTCTATGTGAAGAAAGAAATTCAAAAAAAGCCCCACGGGCATAGGTATCCCGTGGGGCTTTGCAAGCCATTAGGCGGTGGCGTATTTCGCAATCACCACATCATTGACCTTGGACAGCGTAGCGCGTTCAAGGGCCTTGGCGTGAGCCTTGGCGGCCTTGGCGTTTTTGTCCAACGCAAGGGCGTGTTCATCGGAACCTTCGCGCGTGTTGGCCAGCGCTTCGCCGGTTTCGGCGAGCTTTTGCCAAGCGCGGAATAGGAACCAGCGGGCGTCGGCGGCCTGTTTGGCCTTGCCTTGCTGGTTCACCAGCTCCGCGCCTTGGCTTTGCGCGTATTCGCCCACGCCATCGTCCCATTTGATGCGCTTTTTGCCTAATCGGGCAATGTCGGCACGGTCGATGGCGTTGCCAATCTCTGCCTTGGCGAGAGCCTTGGCGGCGTTGCGGATGGATTTTTTCTCATCCGCGCCACACTGGCCGCCATTGGCCGATTTAAACGCGGCCACGCACACGGCGAACTGTTCGCCGGTAAGGCCGCGCAGCGTGTTATGTGCGGCAACCTTGCCGCCGTCGTCTCCGCCGTCGCTGTGCTGTTCGCGCAATACGGTGGCCACGATGGCCATGGCGTCAACGGGCGTGGCTGTGACTGGCACGGCGCGCTCGCCTTTGGCTTTGGCTTTGGCTTGCTTAGGGGTTGGGGCTTTTTTTGCTGTATTCATGGGGTTTATTCCTCATGTTGTGCCCGTGTGCCGTGTGCTGGTTCGGGTGCGAACCGGCGGCGCATGGGCGGGTTAAAATCCGCCCCAGCCCATCAATTCCCGTGGCCGCATTGGCCTAACTGGCGCGGCCCCACCATAGGCCGGTGGGGCACGGGCACGGGATATGTCAAAAGAACTGCCAGCCGGTTCGAGTGTGTGCAAGTATAGACTAGGGGCAAAGGG
>JAERSQ010000251.1 GCA_016845525.1 Pseudomonadota bacterium | reverse complement strand
TGGGTTTTAATCATCCGGATAACCCAGACTGGTCGCATTTATCCTTCTGTATGATGACCTGCCCTCCGGTGGATGAAGGCAATGTCTTGCTGGGGCGTCATACGGTTGTGATCCAGCCAGGCAAGTTGGATCGCTCTCCCTGCGGGACCGGGTGCTGTGCCCGGATGGCGGCTTTGCATGCGCACGGGATGTTGCAGCCCGGCCAGCGGTTCATTGGCGAGTCGATCATCGGGTCACGGTTTGACTGCCGGATCGAGGAGTTGGCCGAAACAAGCAAAGGCCAGCCGGCAGTGGTGCCCTCATTGGCAGGTCGGGCCTGGATTACCGGTACCCACCAGCACATGCTCGATCCCTCGGATCCCTGGCCCGCTGGATACCGCTTGTCTGATACCTGGCCGAAAACCGATTAGGGGCGCCAGAGTCCCGCTGCACCCAGTACCCCGGCGCTATCGCCATTGATGTTGCGACGAATTGGGGTTTCAAGGGCGGGGTTAAACACGTACTTTGCGATCCGTCGCGGACCCTCTTCATACAGTTCGCTAATGTTGGAAAGTCCTCCGCCGAGCACCACGACGTGCGGGTCAAAAATATTGATGACGCCTGCCAGCGCTCTGCCGAACCGTTCAAGCAGATCATCGAGTGCCTGTCTGGCGATCGGGTCATTCTTTCTGGCTTTCAGGATCACCTGTTCGGGACTGGCGGCGTGTGTGCCTCCCAGGCGCTGGTAGTCCGCAAAGAACCCGGGCCCCGAGAGGTACGTCTCAATGCACCCGCGCTGTCCGCAATAGCAGGGTGGTCCGCCAGGATCGAGTGAATTGTGGCCCCATTCGCCTGCAATATGCTGGGGTCCGGTGTGCAGGCGCTGCTGAACGACTATCCCGCCGCCGACACCCGTGCCCATGATGACACCAAATACGCTGGGCATGTCCCGACCGGCGCCGAACAGGGCTTCTGCCAAGGCAAAACAGTTGGCATCGTTTTCAACGCGAACCGGCCGGTCAAGGCGGATCTCGAGATCGTTCTGAAACGCAGCACCGATCAGGCACTGGGTATTTGAATTCTTGACGCGGCCGGATGCATCTACTGCTCCCGGCGCCGCAATACCTACCGAGCAGATCCTTCCTGCTTCGGCGTCCAGTTGATCGACCAGGGAGACGATCTGATCCACGATGGCGCGATAGCCGTCGGCGCGTGGTGTGGCGAGCCGCCGCCGGGAGATCACACTCCCGTTGTCATTGACTAACGCGCCTTCGGTCTTGGTACCGCCAAGGTCAATCCCGATTCGCATACTGGCCGGACAGCCGACGCTGCCGTGGGGAGATTGGGAATTCAGGCGTCCCGATTAAAGGTGATTTGAGCGTAAGCCGAATGGTTATGAATCGATTCAAAGTTTTCAGCCTCGACCACGTAACGCTCTATGCGCTCATCATCATTGAGGCGGCTGGCGACGTCCCGCACCATGTCTTCGACAAACTTTGGATTCTCGTACGCTCTTTCGGTCACGAACTTCTCGTCCGGCCGCTTCAGAAGGCCATATAACTCGCAGCTGGCTTCCTGCTCGACAATGTCGATGATTTCCTCGATCCAAATAAAAGATTTGGATCGCACGCTGACGGTGACATGGGAGCGTTGGTTGTGGGCGCCGTAGTCGGATATTTTCTTTGAGCAGGGGCACAGGCTGGTGACCGGTACCACCACCCGAACCTCGGTCGAACTGGTGTCTTCTGAGGCCTCTCCGATGAAGGTGACCTGGTAATCCATCAGGCTCTTAACCCCTGTCACGGGGGCCGCCTTTTCCAGGAAAAACGGGAAGGCCATCTCAATGTGGCTAGTCCCCGCATCCAGGTGATCGCGGGTCTCTTGCAGGATGGACCGGAAGGAATGTACGGAGATTTCCCTTTCGTACCGGCTCAGGATTTCGACAAAGCGGGACATATGTGTGCCTTTGAAATTGTGAGGCAGTTCCACATACATGCTGAAGTTCGCAATGGTGTGCTGTTCCAGACCATTGCGGTCCTGGATCCGAACGGGATGGCGCATATCCTTCACGCCGACCTTGTCGATCGTGATGTTTCGGGTGTCTGGACTACCCTGAACGTCAGCGATCTCAGCGCCGGTGGCTTGGGCGTCGTGGGTATCGAGCATGGTAGGGTTGTTATTCAAGAATTGAAGTGCGCGGATTTTAGCCCAGTTTAAGCGCTGGAGCGTGAAGTAACAGACTGAAGAGGGCGCCGGCGCTGGATGGCGGCCTGGATACCCTGCGCATCCAGTCCAACTTGGCTCAGTACAGCCGCAGGATCGCCTTGATCCACGTGTTGGTCCGGCAAGCCAAGGATCAGCAGAGGCGTGTCGCAGCCGCTTTCGGAGAGAATTTCAGATACGCCGGCACCGGCACCTCCGCGAACGGTATTTTCTTCGATCGAGACCAGTAGCTCATGGGAGTCTGCCAGATCAAGAATGAGATCCACATCCAGGGGTTTGACGCTTCTCATATTGACAACAGTGGCGCCCAATGCCTCAGCTGCTTCAAGCGCAGGAGTCAGCATGGTGCCAAAAGCGAGCAGGGCAACATCCCGCCCCTCACGGCGAATCTGTGCCTTCCCCACCGGAATGCGGCTCATGTCGTTTGCTTCGGGTACGCCTGGCCCGGCCCCACGCGGATATCTCACGGCAGCCGGCCCCTCGTGGAGAAACGCGCTGTAGAGCATGTCCCGGCATTCCGCCTCATCTGACGGCGCGAAGACCACCATTCCCGGAATACACCGAAGGAAACTGAGATCAAAAGCACCCTGATGGGTCGGGCCATCAGCGCCGACTATCCCGGCCCGGTCGATGGCGAGGGTCACGTCCAGATGCTGTACGCTGATGTCATGGATCAATTGATCGTAGGCACGCTGCAGAAAGGTTGAATAGATGGCTACTACCGGTTTCAGGCCGTCGCAGGCAGTGCCCGCCGCAAACGTCAACGCGTGCTGTTCGGCAATGCCGACATCAAAGTAGCGCTCAGGGTATCGCTCTGAAAATGGTACCAACCCGGATCCTTCGCGCATCGCGGGTGTAATACCGATCAGACGTTCGTCGGTTTCTGCCATATCACACAACCAGTCGCCAAAGACCTGGGTGTAGGTACGCTGGCTCGACTTCTTTTCGACTTTGCCGGTGTTGGGGTCAAAAGGTCCCACACCGTGAAATGCGATGGGCTGACCCTCAGCGGGGCTGAAGCCCTTGCCTTTTTGGGTGACGATGTGCAAAAAGCGCGGGCCATTCATCGCCTTCATGTTCTTTAGGGTTGTGACCAGCGTATCGATATCGTGTCCATCGATCGGACCGATGTAATTGAAACCCAGTTCCTCGAACAAGGTGCTGGGCATAACCATTCCCTTGAGATGCTCCTCCCACCGTCGGGCAAAGGCCTGCACAGGCGGTGCCGTTCCCAACACCGTTTTGCTGCCTTCCCGAACGCTGGTATAGGCCCTTCCTGAGAGGATACGGGCAAGATAGTTCGACATGGCTCCAACATTGCGGGATATCGACATTTCGTTGTCGTTCAAAACAACCAGCAGGTCCGCATCCATGCCGCCCGCGTTGTAAAGCGCTTCCATCGCCTGTCCGGCGGTTAATGCGCCGTCACCAATAATGGCGACCACCTCCCGGTTATCCTCATGAAGCCGGGCAGCGACAGCCATTCCCAGTGCCGCACTGATGGATGTACTGGAATGGCCTGCACCGAAACTGTCGTACTCGCTTTCGGCTCTCTTCAGAAAGCCTGACAGTCCGCCGGCTTTGCGGATTGTTCGCATCTCGTCGCGGCGGCCGGTCAGGATCTTGTGTGGATAGGCCTGGTGGCCGATATCCCAAACCAGACGATCTTTGGGCGTATCAAAAACGTAGTGCAAGGCGACGGTGAGTTCCACAGCGCCCAGTCCAGGAGCAAGATGGCCGCCCGTTTCTGATGTGACATCGATGAGAAAGGCACGCACGTCGTCAGCCAGCATCGGCAACTCCTGCTCGGTGAGCTGGCGAAGCTCTGCAGGTGAGTTGACGCGATCCAGCAAAGAAGAATCAGGCGGCGCGGTCATGTGATGTAAATTGAGGTGAGTGGTTTAGCGGAAAACAACAAGCCCTGATCATAATGCTTTTTGGGGCTTTTGGATGTTAGTGTGAGCGGGTTATGGTGAATTGGGCCAGGCCGACGAGCAGTGCAGCGTTCTGCTCAAGGCCGCCCAGTGCATCAATAGCCTGATCTCTCAATTCCTCGGCGTATTGACGAGCTGGCGCTTCGCCCAGGATGCTGAGGAAAGTTGGCTGGCCCCGCTCTTGATCTGCACCAGCAGGTTTGCCCAGGGTCTCTGTATCTACCGTTCCGTCCAGAACGTCATCAATCACCTGAAAGGCCAGACCAAGCGGTTGGGCATAGTTTTTGAGACAAGTGAGCGTGGCAGAATCGTCGGTAGCACAGAGACCCCCCATCAGGACCGCTGCCTCAATGAGCGCCCCGGTCTTGCATCGGTGCATAGCGGCCAGCGTTTCCAGCGCCGGATCCTGTGATGTCAGATTCAGATCCAACACTTGGCCTCCGGCCAATCCTGAAGATCCCGACGCCCCGGCCAGTGTACTCAGCAGATTGAGCCGTACCGTTGGCGAAAGACAGTTCCAGTCGGGTTCGCTCAGGATCTCAAAAGCGAGGGCTTGCAGGGCATCTCCCGCCAGAATGGCGGTCGCTTCATCAAAGGCTTTATGACAGGAAGGTTTGCCCCGGCGAAGATCATCGTCATCCATCGCAGGAAGATCATCGTGCACCAGCGAAAAGGCGTGAATGAGCTCTACCGCACAGGCCGGTCGGTCCAGAAACTCTTCACTGACGCAAAGAGCATGTCCCGCTGCGTAGACGAGAGCCGCCCGGTATCGTTTGCCTGCGCCAATGCTGGAATAGCGCATTGCCTCATGCAGGAGGCTGGGAGAGACTGTTGCGCCGGGGATGAGGCCTTCAAGGCAGCGGTCGATGCGCTTGCACCATCGTGGCCAACTGTCACTCAGGTCCGCGGGTTGACTCACGAGTCCTCGTCTTCTGAAGACGTGTCGTGAGCGTCATCTGCTTTTTCCAGGAGTTCCTGCACGCGAAGTTCGGCTTTATTGAGACTGTCCCGGCATTGACGCGCCAGTTCCATTCCCCGTTCGAAATCCTTCAATGAGGTTTCCAGAGACTGGTCGCCGGACTCCATTTTCTCCACGATCGTTTCAAGTTCTTTAAGGGATTTCTCGAACTCGCCGACCCGTGAACGTGTTGATTTGGCCATGATGCTTCCTTTGAAATCTGTGCCGCGGCAGACCGGAGCGCGGGCGAACATCGTTTGTTCGAATTCTATCGTAGCGCTGGAGTTGTCTCCAATGATCTCCCTTCTCCCGGGTCCGGTGCGCCATAAATGACGGGCCGTTCGTGTATCATCGCCTTGCGTTTCACCCCCCGGTAGATTCCTCTCATGGCTGAAAATTACGATGCCTCCGCAATTGAAGTCCTTACCGGGCTCCAGCCCGTGCGTAAACGGCCGGGGATGTATACCCAGACCGACCGGCCCAATCATCTTGTGCAGGAGGTTGTGGATAACAGTGTCGACGAAGCGATCGGCGGTTATGCACATCGCATTTCAGTCACCCTGCATAAAGATGGTTCCGTATCTGTTGCGGATGACGGCAGGGGGATGCCGGTCGATCGACACAAGGGAGAGAAAGTCAGCGCGGTGGAGGTGATTCTTACGCGGCTGCATGCCGGGGGAAAGTTTTCTGACAAGTCCTATACCTATTCTGGTGGTCTGCACGGTGTTGGCGTATCCGTTGTCAACGCGCTTTCCAAAAAGCTTGAAGTGAGTGTCAAGCGTGGCGGGCAGGAGTACCAGATGACCTTTCGCGATGGCGTGCCGATAGCGCCGCTCAAGGCCGTCCGGAAGATCGGCGCACGCAACTCCGGAACCATGGTGCAGTTCTGGCCAGATCCCGCATTTTTTGATTCCCCTGGAATTTCCGTACCCCGGCTGAAGCGTCTTCTGAGAGCGAAGGCAGTGCTGTGTCCCGGGCTTCGGATCGACTTCAAGGACGAGGATTCCAAGGGTAACAACGAAACCTGGGAGTACGAGGATGGTTTGCCGGATTACCTCTCGTCCCAGATCGCTGCCTCGGAGCGGGTGCCTGACCCGCCCTTCATAGGCCACGTTGCGCAGCAGGAACAACAGTTGGATTGGGCGATCAGTTGGCTTGAGGATGATGGAGAGGTGTTCGCCGAAAGCTACGTCAACCTGATCCCCACACCGCAGGGAGGCAGTCATGTCAGCGGATTTCGCACAGGCTTGACGGATGCCGTCCGGGAGTTTTGCGACTACCGCAATCTGCTGCCCCGAGGCGTGAAACTGTCTCCCGAAGATGTGTGGCAGCGCTGTGCGTTTGTCTTGTCGCTGCGTATGAAGGACCCCCAGTTCAGTGGGCAAACGAAAGATCGCCTGTCGTCGCGGGAAGCGGCGTCATTAACGGCGGCGACGGTCAAGGACGCTCTCAGCCTATGGCTGAATCAAAATGCAGCCGAAGGGGAGCGTATTGCTGCCCTCGCCATCAACAGTGCTCAGTCACGGCTTCGCACCGCCCGCCAGGTGGAGCGCAAGAAAGCAGCTACCGGTCCCACGCTGCCGGGCAAGCTCGCAGACTGCGCGAGCCAGGATCTTGAGCACACCGAACTGTTTTTGGTGGAAGGGGACTCGGCGGGCGGTTCCGCCAAGCAGGCCAGAGACAAGGACTACCAGGCCATCTTGCCTTTGAGGGGCAAAATTCTCAATACCTGGGAAGTCGAATCAGCCGAAGTCCTCGCGTCGCAATCGGTACATGACATCGCGGTCGCGCTTGGCGTTGATCCGGGAACCGGCGACTGTTCGGGCCTGCGTTATGGGCGCGTCTGCATTCTGGCTGATGCCGATTCGGATGGCGCCCATATTGCGACTTTGCTGTGCGCTCTTTTCGTTCGCCATTTCCGGCCGTTGGTGGACGCAGGCCGGGTCTGTGTTTCGATGCCGCCGCTTTACCGTATCGATGTGGGCAAGCATGTTTTTTATGCGCTCGATGATGCAGAGAAAGATGCCATTTTGGACAACATTAAAAAAGACAAACTGCGGGGTACGGTTAATGTCCAGCGCTTTAAGGGGTTGGGTGAGATGAATCCGGCACAATTGCGAGAAACCACCATGGATCCGGATTCGAGACGATTGATCGAACTCACGCTGGATCAGGGAAAAAAGACTGACGCCATGCTGGATTTGCTGCTGGCGCGAAAGCGTGCTCCTGACCGCAAGGACTGGCTGGGCAAGCGAGGTGATCAGGCTGAGGTGGCCTGAGCCGATGCAGCCTCGGTTAAGTCTGTTTCGAGCTGTCTGAATCTGCCCCAGCCGCGGGGGCCGGCCCATTCCAAAAGGGTTCGCGACGCGGATCCCGGATCGTGACTGTCTCCTGCCGGTAGGGACGAAATCCTGCCTGCTGGTAAACGATGATGGCTTTGGGGTGATCCAGATTGCACGTATTGACGATCAGTTTCTTTGGCTTATCGGCCCAGGCGGTGTTGACGGCCCATTCTAGAAACCATGGACCGATCCCGCTTCCAATGTGCCAGGGCAGGAGCCCGAAATAGGCGACTTCCACCTCGTCTTCCTGGCGGTAATCAAGCTCGACGTATCCTGCCGGTTCTCCAGCCCGGTAGAGCACATAAACATGCACTTTCTCGTGGCAGAGAATTTCCTGAAGGTCAGCGTCGGTCATCGCTCGGCGCTCGTACCACAGCCAGGGTTGGCCGACTTCGTTATAAAGGAAACGGTAAAACGGTAAGCTGGGTTGCTTGACCCGAAAAACCGCCAGCTCGCTGAGCGGCGGTCTTTTCGGTGAACCCGTCGGTTGACGGACCATTTGCAGGTAAGTGATGGTGACCCGCAACGTGCCGTCATCGCGGGGACGGGGTGTGGTTGCGAAGGGAGAAAGAGGTTCTTTCATAAGCGGGAGAAACGATCGGCTTAGGCGTTTTTGGCGCCCGTGACTGGGGATTCATCCGGGTGGGATTTGCGGTCAATCAGCATGGCGAGCCCCCCGATCAGCGACCAGAGGGCCACGTGAACGCGATGCAGGACCGACAGGGCAACGCCTCGCGTGCGCATCACCTGTTCGGCATCGGGAACACCAGGCAGAGCGGAGGCGCCGAACTTGCCGATCAGTGTTCCGTAGGCGGCTTCCCCAATGCCCCAGCCTGCCGGTGCGATGGGGATGCCTTGAATGACTGAAGCCACCGGCACGATAAAGAATAAATCAGCGATGGTGATTCCAACGCCCAGGGCTTCGCTCATGCAGAAAAAACTGCCGACCAGCAGGGTGTAGATGACGGGGCTCGCCAGTATCCAGCCTCCCATGCCCAGAAGATGTCCCCGGTAGTGCAGTACGGCCGCATCCAGGTCGCGGATAACGGCGCCCAATTTGTCGGGTAATTTCGCGACCAGTGCATCAAAAAAGAGTACCCGGCGCAGCGTTGGGCTGATCAGCAAAAAGCAGAAGACCAGAACCCCAAGCCCGGTTAGCCACATCGTGCTGGCAAAAACCGGGAAACGATCCATTGCCAGCAGGCTGGCGAGGCTGCCGACAACGAGTAAAGAGACCACGCCCAGAATGCGATCGACCACAATGGAAACAACCGCACGAACCTTGTCACCCGAACATCGCCTGACGATATAAACCGCCTTGACGACATCTCCTCCGGTCGCCCCGGGCATCACGTTGTTAAAGAAGAGGCCGATCCAGCCAAATTTCTGAGCCTCAATAAATCGAACCCCCAGACCGTTTGCGCGAAGCAGAAACCACCAACGCGAGTTGATCAATACAACAAAAACAAAAAACAAAAGAGCGCCCAGGGAAAACAACGCTATGTCGAGATTGCGGATATAGGTTGGCAGCCCTGGAGAGACGGCGACGGTACTGCCGTCCAATTGGGCTCCTCTGCGCAGACCGACCGGGCGGGATGATCCTGTCGGCAAGAATTGCACCGCGTCTTGATCCCAGGCGCCGACAATTCGTCCCTGGACCTCCTCCAGAACAATGCCTTGCTGATTCAGTCGGCTGTAACTGTCTATCCAGGTGATGTTGTAGAAAATAACCGCAAACAGGATCCCCACCAGGGTGATTTTTAAGAGGGTGAGAAAATGTTTCTTAGCGGGCATGATCGGGTGATGATGGTTTGCTAGATCCCATGGGCGGCGGAACCAGGTCAGATGATGGGTGCAGCACTGTGTGAATGGAAATACATTATGTCTATAGGGGATTTTAAGAGCTCAATTCAAGGAAAAAGCAGATCTCCAGACGGTCGCAGTTGGACATCGACGCCGCTTTGGCCCGAGGTCTGTAATTGTGTAAGATGATGGGCAGACTTAATTGCGTTGGTCAAAATACCTCCTGTGGCTCCGCTGAAGATCATAGAGCAAGCGGTGCGTACTCATGGAGTGGCGTCTGATCCGCGAACGGC
>JAERSQ010000250.1 GCA_016845525.1 Pseudomonadota bacterium | reverse complement strand
CTGGAAGAATCGTTTCCGATAGGGCGGACCCGAATTACAATTTCGACGTTTACTACGATAAGGTTCATAGCGAAGTCGTCAGCCAGTCCCCCGATAGATCCCCTGACGCCCCCTCTGGGCAGTTGGATTCTTAAAACTGGCGCCTCACTTAAACTGCAGTTAACACTATGCACTCCCGTAGAGTGCTTTATGACCGGCTAGGATTAAATACCTCTCGTGACCCAACTCATTAGCCCTCCTGCCGTCCTTCGGGATCCTTTTGTCGACCAGCCGGAGACCCGCGAGTCAGGAGACCCGGTGTATCACATTACCCTGGAATTCTCTGCCATCGAAGAGGTTCGGCCGCTCATCAAGCAGATTGAAAAACTGATGCCGAAGAACGGAGCCAGCCCGCTAAGAGCCGTCAAGACTGAGGCTGGTCAAGTATGGCAAATCAAGCTGCGTCGGCCTGACCCGCCAAAAGTGCTGGGTCCGGATCTTGAAACGTTACACCAGCATCCACTTAAGGATGGAGATTTGGTGCGAGCGCAGATGGGGTTAATGCCGTATACCAATCTTGGAGCGGGAGTGGTGGGGTATCTCGGAGATATTCAGTTTTTGTCTGAAGCAGGTAAAGAAGAGGTCTGATGCCAAAGCGTGGTGATATCGTCACGGTCGAGGGAGAAGAACTCGAATTTGTGGTGTTTGAGGTCAGGGGAGATCAAGTCGGTATCTTTCCGCGTTATTTGGTTGAAGATGTTGATGACAAAATATGGGATGAAAGCGAGCTTGATTGGAGGGTGATTGGCAAAAGGCCTTCGCAATTGTCCGAGTGGTATAACCCTGCGGCGCGCTTCGATAATGAGGAGGCGGTCGTAAAGTATGGGGTCACATTCCGTCAGTTCATCAGCACCGACAAGGTGCTGGAGATCACCCAGCCGGCCCAGGACCTGTTGCCCGAAATAGGACAATGGGTGTTGGTTGACGACGAGGATCAGGGTTTAATTTGCGGTGTCGTCCGAAAAGTAGACGGGACCGACGTTCATGCTCATTTCGTGCATCATAAATGCGCGAAGAAAACCGGTCATTGGAAACAAGTTGTTGAATCCTCTGAGGTACTACTTGTCGACGCGACCTACCAGCAAATGTATGACAAGGACAGCGCCCTCAATGAGTAAGGGAATAGCAAGACCGGCATATTGCGCCGGGATGAAGCGCGGTCTGATCGTGATCGGATTAGCGGTGTTGCCCCTAACAACGGCTCATGCCCTTACCTGCGAAGACCTCTGGAAAGGTTGGGTATATGCCAGTTCAGGTGTTTTGGAAAACCTTTCTGGCCCCCAGGAGACCGATTTTTCTGACCATCAAGAAAACATTGCAGAAGCGTTTGAGGAACTGAAAAGAACTCTTGAATCCGAGGACAATCTTTCGAGCGATGCCGTAGATCAGAGAATGGCCTACGATGCCGGGTTTTTTCACGGGTACATCCATGTATTTGGCCTCAGTGCACAGCACATCGATCTTCCGGCGGGTTCCGGGCATCAAGAGTGGGCGCAAGTGGTAGGCGAATACCTTGATACTCACCATGAGCGCCTGAAAGAATTTGCGCCTTTCTGTGTTGAGGATGCACTGGTTGAAGCATACGGCCTTAGATGAATACCGCAATCCTATTGGATTCGGTCAGTCCCGCCTCCTATGGAAGATGGTCTGATAGATGAGTAAGAAGTCCTCTTTTTTCTCAAGCCCCGGTTTTGTTGTAGGTGCAGTGGTCATTTCCATTGGTCTATTCGTCGCGTTGCGACTATTTATGGGGTAGGCAATCGGGCCATGGACATGAGCTTTCTGGTCTGGGTGCTGGCCGCGTTTTTGGTCGGGCTGGTGATTGGGTGTGTGCTTGGCAACCACTGGGCCAAAGTGGCGTTTTACTGGACACAGAACAAGATTCGCCATCTGCGGGATCATCATTGAACTTTTTAGCCATCGTGGGATGACTCAAGTCATGAGAGATCAAGCATGAGCCTGCAACACTCCTATATGCGGGTCAGAAGTCCTTGTGTAAGTGTGTGCCAATACAATGAGCACTACTATTGCGTAGGGTGTAAGCGCCATATGGACGAGATCATTGACTGGCTCGACTACTCCGATGAAAAGCGCGCGTCAGTGATGGCCGAACTGCCGACCCGCGATATCAGTGAGCCCTCTGGCACAAGCTTTAAGACCTTCTAGCGCGAAATATGAGCCTGGAAGAAAGTCTCGATCAAATTAAAGATAGTGTCATCGCACACATGAATGACGATCATTCCGATGCCAACCTGGTCTATGTGAAAGCTCTTGCGGGACTCACCGATACTCTATCCGCCGAAATGACGGACTTCGACCAGCAAGGTATTTCTTTGGCGGCGAAGGGGCCGGATGGGGTATCCGAAGTCCGAGTAGCTTTTCTGGAACCTCTCGCGAAGGCAGAGGATATCCGACCTGCTTTGATCAAGCTGCTCAAATATGCACGGGAACAGCTCTAGAGAGAGTGCCGTTTCCAGGTCAGCCCCTAAAACACTCTGATCAAAAGGATGTTTGCCTGAGGCCTCGCGGCTCCGTCGAGCAAGATCCAGCAGAACCGCTATCAGCGCATCCGGGCGGGGATGAAGCGGGTCATCAGGCTGGTGGCCAGCATTGAAGCTCCCGTGAGGAGAAATACGGCGGGCAGGGGAAAGATCGCGAGCACCCCCGAATAGACGCCGGGGAACGCCAGGGCCGAGATAGGCCGATAACTCATAAATACGGTAGCCATGGCAGAGCGTTCATAGAACCTTACAGCGCGATAAAACAGCGTGTTTCCAACTGAATCGCACAGCACCGCGAAAAGAGCTGCCATCAGGATGAGTATTACCGCTACATTCGGGATGCCGATGAAAGCGCCAATACCGATCGTGACTGATCCGGCACCGGCATAGCCGCCCCACAGCACTCTCCGGATGCCATAGCGCTGTATTGGGCTGCGGGGCAAAGGCGTCGTCATTACGAAGCCCACTGCCAGCGACACCAGCGCTCCCCCCATGGTCTCTCCCAATCCCGCCGTGACACAGAAGATTGGCACGTAAATGAAGTACATCGTCCACCAGCCGGAACGCATCGCGCACAAAAGGTAGACCAGGGTCATACGCGGCTGGGAGAAAAAACGCGGTAGATAGAGAAGCGGGTTGGTTACTGGATCACGCTGTCTACCTGTAGCTGGACTCTCAGATAAGCGGCGGTAGAGAAAGAATCCGCCGAGCAATATGATGACTAGAGTTCCAACGAGAAAGGGCGCTGCGGGATCAATCGTATTGCGCAGATAGACCCCCAAAAATGGTCCAAGGCTCCAGGA
>JAERSQ010000249.1 GCA_016845525.1 Pseudomonadota bacterium | reverse complement strand
GGGCCTGACACCGGTCAATGATCCGGTGACGACACTCGCCGTGGTAGACGAGTGTCGTCAACGGATCATTGACCGGTGTCAGGCCCAGTCTTTGCATATTGACCAGCTGCAGATCTGCCTTTTTACCGGGTTCAATTGAGCCAATCTCCTGATCAAGACCGAGCACCCGCGCCGCATCAATCGTTCCCAAGGCAAGGACTTCAGGCGCCGACAGTATTTCGGGATCATGTGCCCGAATCCGTGCACTGGCAAGACAGGACCGCAACACCTCAAAGTAGTCGGAAAAGTAGTTGTCGATACCGAGACCTACCTGCATGCCTTTGGCCCGCATTGCCTGGATTGGAGCAACCTCTCCTCGAAACTGATTCATATGCGGACAATGCGCAAGATGGGTGCCGGACTGCGCCAGGATACTCACCTCGTCATCGTCTACTTCATAGCAGTGCACTGCCACCACATCGGGACCGAGCATGCCGTGCGCGCCCGCAAAATCAAACTGGGCCATGCCGTGAATCCGCTGAACGAGGTCCCGCTCTCCGAACCCTAAGTGCGCAGACAGGCGAAGTCCTTTTTTGTCCGCCCCCTGGCGTAATCCCTGAAGCAGCCCGGGCGACGATGTCGACAGTCCGGTGGCTGCCATGACCGCCTGGATCCGGCCATTGGCTCGTCCGTGCCAGCGCTCAGCCAAACCATTGGCCTGATCAAGTTGTTGATCTCGAACGGTCGCATCGAAAACGGTTTCACCGCGCGCCAATGCCTCAAGATTGACATCGTTCACCATCACACCGATAAGCGCCCGGATACCGCTGCTCTCTATAAAGGGCGCAAAGAGTTCGGCATCCTCCTCCATCTCGAGAATGGTGGTTACCCCGCCCCTGAGCAGTTCCGTTACGGCCAGGGCGCCGATAACCTGGCGCTCTTCTTGTGCGATCACTCCGCTCATTGGAAGATATAAGCGGTGTGTTGGAGCATGTCCGATGTCTTCGGCCCGCCCCCGAAACACGGCGTAGCCCACATGATTGTGCGCGCTCACGAAGCCGGGCATTACGACTTTTCCTTTGCCGTCGACTACGGTTTCAGCGGTGGAGTACTGCTCACCCAGCACGTGTGCATCCCCCACCGCCGCAATACGGTCCTTTTCAACATAAACCGCACCGTTTTCAATGACGCGGTGAGTTTCGTCAACCGTCACGACTGTGGCATTGGTAATCAGTATCGACATTGCAATCAGTATTGTCCGCTTATTTGTGCAGAGCCCAACGGGGTCATGTGTGTCGGCATCGACCTGTCCCGCTAAATGCTCATTCCTGACATCATCACCACCGGTTCAATTTCCGGCGTGCCCTCCGGCACAAAGAAATCGCTCCAAAGCGGTTTGCTCGGGTCTACCCGATAAACGCTGAAATCGCTTACACCCTCCGATGACAGCAAGACATCATCGATACAGAACTGGCCGGTGAATTCGGCGGCCTTCTTGGCCAGGATCACCGCTGCTGCGTCCGCCATGATCTCAGGTTTACGGCAATGCGGGAAAGCGAGGTTTCCTGCCACCACATTGCTGATCGCGGCAGTCGCAATCACCGAATGCGGCCACAATGCGTTGACGGCAATTCCCTTGGGCTTCAATTCTCCTGCCATTCCCAATACGCACTGACTCATTCCGAACTTGGACATAGTGTAGGCGACCGAGGGGGCGAACCACTTGGTCTGCATATCAAGGGGCGGGGAAATATTGAGAATATGCGGATTCTCACTCTTCTCGAGATGAGGCAGGCATTCCTTTGAGAGCATGAATGTCGCCCGCACATTGACAGCGAACATCAGATCAAACCTCTTCATTTCCGTCTTGCTGGTGGGCGTGAGGGATATGGCGCTGGCATTGTTGATACAGATATCCAGTCCATCGAAGGCCTCGGCTGCCTGAGCCACTGCCGACTTGACCTGGTCCTCATCGCGCACATCCGTGACAATCGGCAAGGCCTTGCCACCCGCCTCTTCAATCTCTTCAGCTGCCGTGTAGATGGTTCCCGGCAGTTTGGGGTGTGGTTCAGCCGTCTTGGCGAGAATCGCAATGCTGCCACCCTCAGCGGCCAGTCTCTTGGCGATCGCCAACCCGATACCGCGGCTGCCTCCCGATATGATCGCCCGTTTCCCTTGCAACGATGTCATCAAGTGCTCCTTTGGTTAGTTTTGAAAATCTGTCTTTGCTCTATCGAGCCGACAACTTCACCCAAACGCACCGGCCGCTAAACGACGGTGGTTACTGCTAACGGATGCCCCACTCCTTCAGCACCTCCGCCGTATGTTCGCCGGGCTGAGGCGGTGGACGACGGATGCCGGCCGGGGTACGGCTGAAACGCGGCGCGGGGCTCGGCTGGGTAATCCCGAATTCCTTAACGAAGACACCCCGGTTTTCGTTATGGGGATGCGCCGGCGCATCAGTCATGCTGAGCACCGGCGCAAAACAGATGTCCGTGCCTTCCATCAGGCCGCACCAATGCGACTGGGGCTCACGCAAAAATATCTGCTGAAGCTGTTCGCGCATCCGCTGCCAGTCTTCCTTAGACTGACTGACACCTTCCGACTCCGAATCAATCCCAAGCGTATCCAGGAGCAGGCGGTAAAACTGGGGCTCAATGGATCCGATCGCAATCCACTTCCCGTCAGCACATTCGAAGGCTCCATAGAAGTGAGCGCCGCCGTCGAGCAGATTGTCCTGACGCTTGTCAGTCCATTTCCCCTGCTGCGACAGACCATACATCATAGTCATCAGATGTGCTGCGCCGTCGACCATTGCGGCATCAACCACCTGACCTTCTCCCGACGCCCTGGCTTCCAGAAGAGCGCACACCACTCCAAAGGCGAGATAAAGCGCCCCGCCGCCAAAGTCACCGATCAGATTAAGCGGCGGCGTCACTGACTCCTCCGTCCCGATCGCATCCAGTACACCGGTCAGCGCGATGTAGTTGATGTCGTGGCCGGCGGCGTGAGCCAAAGGGCCCGCCTGGCCCCATCCCGTCATCCGTCCGTACACCAGACGCGGGTTCTTTGCCAAACACGCATCGGGCCCCAGGCCAAGGCGCTCCATGACACCCGGCCGGTACCCTTCGATCACGGCGTCAGCACGTGCGATCAACGCAAGAGCGGTTGCAATCCCCTCGGGAGTCTTGAGATTGAGCGCCACTGAGCGCCGGCCCCGATTGAGCACATCAATCTCAAGATCCAATGGATTGGTACCACCCTCACGGTCGATACGGATAACATCCGCGCCCATGTCCGAGAGCAGCATCGCACAAAACGGGGCCGGGCCCAGACCCGCCATTTCAACAATACGATATCCGCTTAGTGGTCCCATATGGCTATTCAGACATTGGCGTTGAGGTATTCAGAAACGGTTCCAAACTATGCCTGACCTGTCGGACGCTGACAAAGTACGGCCAGAGGCCGGACAACGCCCGCATCGGCAATAGCGGAGACACCAGCTTGACCGTCCCCCATCCGGGGCGCCAGGTGTAATCAGCATCGCGCCGGGGAATCACGGCAACCACCGGCGTCCCGAGCGCACTCGCCAAATGCCCCGCTCCAGAATCATTGCACACCAGCGCCCGGGCGTCACTCAGCAACTTCGCCAATGCCGCAATCGTCGGCGTCGGCGCCAAAGCAAACTGCCCATCGAGGCGTTCTCTCCATTCAGCCGCCTCGGACGGTGCCACTGCAAAAATGCACTTGTGTCCAATATCCTGTAACTGTCTCGCCAGAAGTACAAAACGTCCTGCCCGCCAGTTCTTCCTCGCCTTGCCGCTGGTCGGGGAAAACACAATGGGCCTATTTTTTTCTTCGCGCTCGGATGGTTGCGCCGACACCAGGCCGATATCCGGATGCGCCTCTTCGAGAAGCAGTTCTCGCCGACAAAACTCCACCGTATGATCGACCATCGTAAGTCCAGTCTTCGCTTTATCCCGGATCAGCCCCTTCCGCGGAATCCGATCCCGGAACAGAGCAGATTTTTCAGCAGGCAACGCCTTAAAATCAAACCGACCATCCAGTGACGGGTCATGGTGGGCTAAAGAGAAAAACACCGCCCGACGTGAAAGAGCGGGCCGTAAATCAGCGCCGCCGGATTGAAGTCCTGGAGCCTGGGAGTCGATCAGACAAAAATCAAACCCGTCTGCGATGCCGTCGTACTCTTGTGTGCTGAGACGTGGGCCCGTTTGAACGTCTGGCAACCAGGACGCAAGGTCATGTGCACAGTCTCCGCGCACAGTCACGTCAAATCCGGCGCGCGCGAGATTAGCCGGAATCACCATAGAGATCAGACTGTCGCCGAGTTTTCCCGGTGTAACAACAAGCACCTTCGCTGCCACTACAGACTCAACCCGACGAGACGCTCGGTTTACTTGCATAGTACCGATTATGAATTAACTGCTCCTGTCAGACTAATGGGATGATGGCTTTCTCACGGTACGAGCGGTCTCAGCTAGTGCAGCTTTTATACGTCTATTCCATTAAACCCGGATCATCACAGGGTCGCTAAACTAAACAACAACGCGTCGAGAAAGCGGGTAGGATAACGGCAGTGTCCTCGACTAACGCGAGAATCTATCGATAACGCAAGGGTCAGGGTGTGCCAATGACGCGAGATCAAAATGTGAAAACTGACATTCATCCCAACATTGCGCCACCAGCGAGAGCCTGCTTTGGCTTCCTGCCTACCCTACTCCTCTGCTGGGGAGTGGCAGCCATCAGCGCTACAAGCTATCCGATTCATGCCTCTGCAAACATGTCTGTGGTTGAAAAAAGCTGTTTTGACGACTTTCACAGGTATGGTGGATCCGAGTGGCGCCGAGCAGTACGCGGCCAGGCTTACGACGGCCCGGTAGACGATATTGATCTAAACAAATGTAAACCGTTCGTCAGCAAGGACATGAAAACCTGGATAGGGTCAGAACCGGATTCAGGTGAAGCGGTGAGTTCTGAATCTGTAGCTCAGAAAGCAGAACCAGGGATATCCACTGTTGGTATGTCTGAGGTTGAAGCCGAGTGCTTTGAGGCTTTTTATCGGAATAATGGCCGTTGGTGGCAGGCTGCCATCGTTCAAAACATGGACTATGACGACTTTGATCCGATTCCATGCCTTCCTTTTGTCAGCAAGGACATGAAAACCTGGATAGGGTCAGACCCGGATTCAGGTGAAGCGGTGAGTTCTGAATCTGTAGCTCAGAAAGCAGAACCAGGGATATCCACTGTTGGTATGTCTGAGGTTGAAGCCGAGTGCTTTGAGGCTTTTTATCGGAATAATGGCCGTTATTGGTCGGCGACGACGATCGGGGCGAGTGATACTGATTTTGACATAGTTCCATGCCTTCCTTTTGTCAGTAAGGATATGAAAACCTGGATAGGCTCAGACCCGGATTCCGGTGAAGCAGTGAGTTCTGAGCCGGTTAATTTTGTACTCGAGATTGTTCCGAATCCTTCTGATGGCAAAGTCTTTCTTAATGGGGTCTATGAGGGTCTAGGGGCTGTCAAACTGGATTTAGCCCAGGGGAACTATCTGGTTGAAGTGATCAAAGATGGATTTGAGCCATTTGAGAAGCCGGTTGAACTTAACAAGTCCATCATTCTTGAAGTTGCCATGAACCCCATTCCTGCACCAGCTCCAGAGCCTCAACAAGAAGTGATGTCTAATGCTGAGGTGGTCTTCTGGCAAACGATCAAAGACAGTGATGATCCGGCAATGTTTGAGGAGTACCTGCGTCAATTTCCTGAGGGGGTCGGACTATTTTCTCGTCTCGCTGAGCTCAAACTTCAGGGCCTCAAGGATAAGGATATTCCCAAAACCGCCTCAATTCCTGACTTGGACTATGGGTCCTATCACGCGCTCGTCATCGGAAACAATAGCTACCGACATTTACCTGACCTGAAGACCGCTGTCGCAGATGCACGCCGAGTCTCCGACATCTTGGAAGAGCTATACGGATTTGAGGTAAGTCGGCTCGAAAACGCGAATCGTACACAGATCTTACGGCTTGTCTCAGATCTGAGAAAAAAGATCAGCGAAAAAGACAATCTATTGATTTACTACGCCGGGCATGGTCACCTGGATGAAGGTGCCGGAGAAGGATACTGGTTGCCCGTCGATGCTGACCCTGAGGACCCCTCCAACTGGCTCATGACCGATCAAATTGTTGGTCAAATACGCGCGATGAGCGCAAAGCATGTGCTGATCGTATCGGATTCGTGTTTCTCTGGTGTACTGACCCGTGGAATCAAGATTGTAGAAAAGACCCCCAGTTATATTGCCCGAATGACCAATTCCAAAGCGAGGCTCGCTCTGACCTCAGGCGGTTTGGAGCCTGTTGCAGATTCGGGGGGCTCAGGACACTCAGTTTTTGCAGCAAAGTTCATTTCGCTTCTCGAGGCCAACCAATCGGTCATGGATGGCACCCAACTCTTCAGTGAGCTTCGGCCGGAGGTGATGCTGAACTCAGATCAAACTCCTGAATACGGTCGCATCCGCAAAGCGGGGGACGCTGGTGGTGATTTTCTTTTCGTAAGGCGGTGATCGAAACCCAGCTAGAACGCTTGGAAGAGGATCAAACGATGCTTATTTGCTGATCCAGAAGCCGGCACACATCTAATCAGATGATGCCTTTCTCACGGTAGGGACGGTTTTCCAGAATACGCCGATACCCAAAGCACTCGAGATCCAGTGATTGGTAGGCGCCATCGACCACATGCTCTGCCAGTCCCCTGCCGACTGCCGGGGCGTGCATGATGCCATGACCGGAAAAGCCGTTGGCAAGATAGAAGTTATCCAGCACGCCCTTGCAGGGACCGAGGATCGGGGAATAATCTAGAACACTGCGCGCATAGTGCCCCCTCCAACTTCTTTCAAGCTTGAGTGACTGCATTGCCGGGATCCGCTCGGCGAGCGCAGGCCAGACGACCGAGTTGAAACGCTCGGGAGAGACTGAAAAATTCAACCCGGGCTTCTCTGACCAGTCCGGAACACCTCCCACATAGCCCTGTCCTTCCGGACGAAATGCGAGATCTGTTTCCGTCTTGATAAAGGGCAGTGGTTCGACCGCCTCACCGCAACGGAAAAAGTAGCTCTCGCGGGACATGGGTTCGACGGGGAGTTCCACGTCGACAGTTTGGGCCAGTTCGGCACACCAGGCGCCTGAGGCGTTGATAAACACATCGGCTTCAAAAGAAGTGCCATCCTTGCCATGTGCCCGCCGGACGGCGGTGCCTGCTTTTTCCAATCGAATCACTTCCGCTTCTTTATAAGTGACACCGCAGGCAATGGCTTTTCGGCGAAAACCCATGAGCGCTGCGTAAGGATCAATCCATCCATCCTGATCAGACAGCACGGCAAGATCCACACCCGCTGTCTTCACCGAGGGGAAGCGCTGCGACAGTTCAGTCGGACTCAAAAGCGTGACCGGTACACCCATTGACTCCTGTATTCGGTAGTTTTCTTCCATCTGGGCGGCGCCGCCATTATCCGAAAGAAAAAGATATCCCTGCCGCCTGAAACCGATATCGGCACTATGACCTTCAACCCGCATATCCTCGGAAAACCGCTGATAGAACGACAGGCCGAAATCCGCCATCTGGATATTTTCTGGAAGGCTGAACAGCCTGCGAATACCGCCATTGGCCAACGGCGTAGCGGCATGGGTATACGTGTGATCACGCTCAAGCACCAGTACCGTCCCCGCGCCCGCCAACTGGCTGAGGTGGTAAGCGATACTGGAGCCAACGATACCCCCGCCGATAATGATGATATCGGCTCTCACGGTTATGTCTCACCAGTCGATGAAGGCCAAGTGTAAGTCTATCGGGATCAGGTGCAAGACCCTTGTGATACAAACCCTAGGCGCGGTCGGGTTGCAGGCGGAAGATGTCGTGTACGACTCATGAGCAACCCTCGGTCTTTGACTTGGTGATGACCCAGCCGAACAGGCAGCTGAGAGACAGTTGACCCACAGGCTTGATACTCTATGATGCCTTCTGGAAACAATCCGGCTTTGGCCCGGAAAAATCGAACTGAATTATTGAGGACACCATGAGCACGCTCTCAAACGCCCTGCACTCTTCTGAATTTGTCGTGACCAGCGAGTTGACGCCGCCCAAGGGGCTGGATCTCGCACCCCTGTTGGAAAAAGCCGCTCTCCTCAAGCCCTATGTCAGTGCCATCAACCTGACTGAGTCACACGCCGCGAGGATGGCAATGGATCCCGTTGCGGTTGGGCACCTGATGCTCGATCAGGGCGTGGAACCCATCGTGCAGATGACCTCGCGCGACAAGAATCGTCTGGCCATTCAGGCGAGCATTCTCGGCGCCTGCGCCCTCGGGATATCCAACCTGGTCTTCATGGGCGGGGATCCTCCAAAAAACGGGGATCACCCCGACGCCAAGCCGGTTTTTGATCTTTTTGCATCCCAGCTGCTCGAGGCAGTGCGTGCCTTAAACAACGGCGCCGATCTGAATGGAAACACCCTTAACCAGCATACCGAGATCTTTGCCGGCGCAGTGGTCAATCCGGGGGCGAGTGATCCTGATGCCGAAATTGAAAATCTGCATCGAAAAATTGACGGAGGCGCTGAATTTTTCCAGACACAGGCTGTCTATGACGTGGATGCGTTTTCGGCATTCCTGGAAAAAGCCAATTCTCCCAAACCAATTCTCGCGGGCATCATCCCAATCAAGTCCGTAAAGATGGCGCAATACATGAATGAACGGATTCCGGGGGTAGACATACCGAATCATCTGATCGAGAAAATTGCTGCTGCGGGAGAGGACAAGGATGCCATCGTTCGTATCAGCATAGAGATCGCAGCCGATACGATACAGGGACTGCGTTCCGTGACCAAAGGAATTCACGTCATGGCCATCGGCTGGGAGCAGCATATTCCTGCAATGCTGGAACAGTCCCAGAACTAGGTCAGATATCGAGTACCAGGACTTCTCCCGCTTTGGCGCGGGAGACACAGGTCATGATGTCTACGGACGATTCCTTTTCTGCGTCCGTCAATACCAGATCACGATGGTCCGGAACTCCCCCGAGCAGGCCGATTCTGCAACAGCCGCATAGCCCATCCTCACAGGAGGATTCGATGTCGACCCCGGCTTCGCGGACGACCTCCAGTAGGGTCTTATCTGTCGGAACCTCAAGACGCAAATTCCTTCGCGAAAGCACCACCTCAAAAACTTCGTTCTTTTGCGGTGCTTGATCAGTCTCTGGCGTAAACGGCTCCCAATGGACCGTGCCGGCGGGCCAGTGAGAGGCTTTTTCCCGAACACTCCCCACCAATCCTGCCGGACCACAGACATAAACATGCTCGCCTGTTGATGGATTCTCCAGAAGACGATCCAGATCAATTCCTTGCGCAGGATCGCCGTTATCGAAGTGCAGGGTCAGGTTCTCCCCAAAGATGGCTCGCACCTCTTCCAGCAGCGGCGCTCGTGCTTCATCAGGCGCACAGAAATGCAAGTGACAATCCGCGCCTTGTTGGCATAACTGATGACCCATTGCCATTGCCGGTGTCACGCCAATCCCGCCTGCAATGAGCGTGTGGCGGGCAGCGGCCTCATTTAGGGGGAAGTTGTTGGAGGGAAGACTGGCCAAAACGCCATCCCCTACCGAGAGATGATCCAGCAGCCAATCTGAGCCACCTCGACTTGGCTGTTCACGACGGATTCCCAACACATAACGGTCACGCACAGCTGGGTCTCCTGCCAGGGAATACGAACGTCTCAAGCCGTCACCGGTAAAGAGATCAATATGCGCTCCTGGCTCAAATCCCGGCAAGTCTTCACCGTCATCTCGCATGAGCTCATAACGACGGATGTCGTACAGGTACTCATCGATGCGGCCGACCTTAAGCTCAAGGCGGGCAGAGACTCCGGGATCCAGGACTTTCTGTTCCGTTCGCAGCAGCAACCGCTCCACCACACGGCCCTGGGTGATATGGGAATCCAGAATCTCGTCAACATCCTCACGGCTACGATAGTGGTACCACGTGCCCTCAGGATAGATCACCATCACCGGGCCGAGTTCGCAACGATCAAGACAGCCGCATTTGTTAATCCGGATGCGTTGACTGATCTTGAGCTTCTTGCCCTGAGCTTTCATGTATTCCTGCAGCGCCACTGACCCCCGGGCACTGCACGAGCCGCGGTGATGTCCGGGCGCCCTTTCGTTGATACAACAGAACACATGAATGTCGAAGTAACAATCCCCGGATGAAGCCGTTGCTTTCATATTGCTATTTTCTTCTCGCTGTCAGGTTAGCCGGCACTGGGACCGGGCTGCTGTTGGGTGATACAGTGAATGCCGCCTCCGCCGGGGGCGATATCATCAATCCGCAGCGAAACGATCTCTCGTCGAGGGAAAAGCTGCTGATAAGTCGCTTTAGCCCTGTCATCGGCAGGCAGACCGTAAGATGGCATGATAACGGCGCCATTCGCGATATAACTGTTGATATAAGAGGTGCAGAAGCGATCTCCCCCATCACACTGCCACGCATCTTCAATGGAAATCAGATCCAGCATTCTTCCCCTGGCATCGGTCTGCCCCTCAAGAGCACGCCGGTTTTCCATGAGCACGTCATAGCGCGGATGCGCACCATCAAATGCGGTTTCGACCAGAACCCGCCCCGGACCTACAAACGCAGCCAAACCGTCCACATGACCATTGGTTTCGTCCTCGTAGGGATCACCTGGAATCCAGATGACTTTAGTGACGCCAAGCATCCGGCACAACTCCGCCTCAACTTCGCCCTTGCTCCAACCGGGGTTGCGGTTGGGGTTTAAAAAACAGGTCTCTGTAGTGATGAGTGTGCCCTCGCCGTCCACAGTGATGCCGCCTCCCTCCGCTGTCATTCTTGACTGGAACATCTGCAGTCCCAGTGTTGACATCAACCGGGGCGCAGCTTGGGCGTCATCGTCGAAAGGCTCATAGTTGCCGCCCCACGCGTTGAAGCCAAAACACGCGCCTGCGACATCACCGCGATCATTGACGAGAAAATTAGGTCCATTGTCACGAAACCAGCCGTCATCTATTGGAATCTCAACACAATTTATATCCCCGCCCAACATCGCCTGTGCTGCCTCTCGGTCCCGCGGATGTACGACCATCGACACAGGCTCAAAACGCGCGATGGCCTTCGCTACCTCTGCGTAATTTAGACAGGTTGCCTCGCTGTTGAAGCCTTCGCGACAGGGCCACGCCATCCAGCACTGTGAGTGGCTCTTCCACTCTGCGGGCATATGGAAGCCCGCCGATGCAGCATCGGATAAATTGAGATTCATGTTTTAAAATTCTAAGGGGCGTGCACACCGATACCCTTCACACGGTACTCGTCCCGAGGCGGACTGAATACATCGAGCACCCGGGCGCCTTCTGGGCCGGCCCGCAAAGCATGTGTGACATTCGGCGGCGTGCGCCAAAAATCCCCAGCCGAAACTACGATCTCTTCCCCATCCTGAATACGCACCCCACTACCCTCCAGCAGAACGCCCCACTGCTCCTGCGGATGAGAATGGATTTCGCTTTCACATCCCGGGTCGAGACGAACAACCGAAAGCATCGCGTGATCTCCGGGGAAAATCCGGGTCGAGACACCCGCCGCAAGCTCGCGCAGGATCCCTTGTTCGGGATCATTGAGATTAAAAAAGTTTTCTTTCATATGTCGTTATAAAACGCCAAGTTCGTTGATTTGGAATTGAAACGGTTTCTCGTCCTGTGTATTCGCTGTTTTCAGCCGATGGCATCGATCACCCGCTGAGTCATACCCGCTGTTGTCGAGAACGCCTCCTGCCCCCCTTTCAGTACCTGCTCCACAGCCGCCTCAATCGACCGGGCCGCGTCGATGCAGGGATCAAACTGATGTTTTCGACCCAACCAGTCGAGCATCATTGCTCCGGAAAGTATTGCTGCCGTTGGATTGGCGATCCCTTTACCGGCGATATCAGGCGCACTGCCATGTGCGGGCTGAAACACAGCCCGCGAGTGCCCGATATCGGCCGAAGGCGCAAAACCCATACCCCCGACCAGTCCAGCCGCAAGATCTGAAAGGATATCCCCGAACATATTTTCTGTCACCAACACATCAAACTCCCACGGTCGACGGACCAAGTCCAGAGCACACGCATCCACATAGAGGCGTTCCGTCTCGATATCCTTATGGGACTGTGCCACTTCGTCAAAGACTTTTCGAAAAAAGGCCATCGAGGAAAAGATATTGGCTTTATCCACCAGAGTGACTTTGGATTTGCCCCCATCCGAGGCTCTGTCTCGCGCCAGTTGAAAGGCAAATTCAAAAACCTGTCTCGACCGTTCCCGGGTAATCACCATCGTATCCCGTGCCTCTCGGTCCGCAATGACCTCTCCTTTGCCGCAGGAGGCAAACAATCCTTCGGTACTTTCGCGGATCAGCACAAAGTCAATATCGTCCGCGAGGTTGTCTTTCAGTACCGGCGGGCCGCCGCGCCGCGCGGATACCGGCCGCACACCGGCGTAAAGATCAAAGCTGAAACGCAGATCAAGTTGGGGGGTAATCTCAGTCCCATCGTCATAGCGCACCCGGGGCAAGCCCATGGCACCTAGAAAAATCGCATGGGCCTCTTCAGCGCCCCGCCAGGTTTCGTCCGGCATGGCGACTCCGCTTTGAAGATACAGTTCGGCTCCGGCACCGAAGTATTCGAAGTTAAACGCAAATCGTCGACTCCGACGCGATACCGCATCAAGCACTGCAATAGTTGACGACGTGACTTCCGTTCCGATCCCGTCTCCCGGGAGGACACAAATCTCAAAAACATTATCCGAGGCCATTAAGATGTTCTCTCGTGCAGTTGCGATACCGGGCCATCAGCACGATGTCAGTGGTTCCCGATCAAGTATATCGTGTGATTTTCCCCTGACCCGATCAGATAAATGCAACACGCGCCCCGGGAGTGCTGCAAACAAAACTGCTACCATTGGTTGCTTAACTCGCTAAATCGGAATCCACAGGCCATCGCCAAGGGCGAGGTACTGCACTGCCAATGAACTCCACAACAACCCAAGTGACCCGACCCAAACGCCGAAACGCGGCCGAGAGAAAGGCAAAAGCGCAGGCACGTCTTCAGGGCGGCGGCAGCCCCGCGATCCAGCCCGGCATGCAGGGCGGGCAGTATCGGCCTCTGAGCGACAACGACCTCAGCCGGATTCACGAAGCGGCGCTCACCATTCTTGAGACTACTGGTATCGGAGATCCCCTTCCTGAGTTGCTTGAGATCGTGCTGCCGCTCGGTGCCGCACTGAATGATCATGGCAGATTGTGTTTCCCCAGAACGATGATTGAAGACATCATCGCCGGAGCCGCCCGCGAGTACACGGTTTACGCGCGAGGCTCACGATCCGGAAAGGATGACATGTACTGCAACGGCAACCGGGTGTACTTCTCAAACTCCGGCAGCGCCGTCACTACCCTGGACAGCGATAGCCTTCACTACCGTCCGTCCACGATTCTGGATATCTACGACTTCACCCGGCTGGTCGATCAACTCGACAACATTCACATGTCGGGAGACACAGTGATCGGAACAGATGTACCCGATGACTATGAGCACGACATGACCATGGTCTACGCGCTCATGGCTGCCACCGAAAAACCGCTGTGCCTGTCTTTTCGAAAGCGTGAAAACATTCCCCCGGCGCTGGAAATCTTTGACCTTGCCAGCGGTGGCGAAGGCAGCTTCCTGAAGAAACCCTCGGTCATATTCGGGGGTTGTCCGATCGTATCTCCGCTTCGCTTCGGCAGAGAAAATCTGGAAGTCATGATGGATGCCACGCGGCTCGGTCTCGTCAGTGATATTGCCGTGGCGCCCCAATCGGGAGCCACAGCGCCTGCCACCCTGGCCGGCATCCTCGCCCAAGTGGTTGCAGAGACTCTGTCCTGTCTGGCCATCGTCAACCTGATCCGTCCGGGCTGTCCCGTCACATTTGCCACCTGGCCGTTTGTGACGGATCTTCGAACCGGCTCATTCACCGGCGGCAGCGGCGAACAGGCCTTGCTCGCTGCTGCCGCGATTCAGATGGGGAATTTCTACGATCTGCCTAACAGCGTCGGTGCCGGCATGACGGATTCCAAGATTCCGGATGCGCAGTATGGCTATGAGAAAGGATTAACCATCGCACTTGCAGCGCTTTCCGGAGCGAATCGCGTCTGCGAAGTCGGCGGCATGATGGGCAGCCTGATGGGCTGCAGCTTCGAATCCATGGTTATCGATAACGAGGCGGTCGGCATGATCCAGCGCACCGTGCGTGGAATTGAAATCTCCGATGACACACTATCGGTGGAAACCATCCATCAGTGTGCCGTTGATCCAGGTCATTTTCTCGGCAACGAGCAGACCTTAAGTGTGATGGAAAGCGAGTACGTTTACCCGAACATGATGGATCGCTCGCCGGCAGACCGATGGGAAGCCGAGGGGGCTCACGACTTATTCGAGCGCAGCCGCAAAGCGAGCCGCGAGATACTCGCGGCTCACTATCCCAATTACTTCAGCCCGCGGGCCGACACTCTAATCCGGGAAAAGTTTCCCATAAAGATCTCGAGCGAAGACATGCACCCGGACAGCGAGCGCTGGCGCACCTGAACTACTCGGGCAGCGTTTCTCCCGAGCCTCCAAATTCTTCCGGGAAATCTTTGAACTTAGGCAGGCCATCTTTCATGGGCATGATGGTGCTTTCGTAATTGAGATGAAGCCCGGGCTGAAATTCCAAGCCTTCAACAAGCCCTGCGTACACGTCCACTACACCCAAAGGCCCGGCGATATGATAAATGTGGCCTCCGCAGGTTTTGCACCAAGCTCGCTCGTTATCCTTTGAACTCGTATAACTTTCGATCTGGTCTTCGCCTGCGCTGACGGTCATCTTGTCGATCGGCCAGACCGCAAACCCGTTTACAGGACTCGCCGACCAGGCCCGGCAGTCCTTACAGTGGCAGATTCCCATCGCAACCGGATCACCTTCCACCTCAACCGCTACCGTACCGCACATACATTTCGCTGTATAACCTGACATCACATTACCTCCGTCTGTTGTTATCACTCCACCCGCGCAAGATCAATTTGCTGTCTAATCTGAATCTGCGCCGAACCCTAACTCTATCACCCCAATAAAATTGCCCATATAACCACTAGAACCGTGACAACACTGAGCCCGCGCATCAGCCAGCGTTCTGCAGACCGCCCGCCCACGGCTGAGACAAGCATCGCGCCTCCAGCACACCAAATGCAGTGAAGAACGACCTGAACTAACAGAAAAGTGAGGCTGATGATGATGGCCTGCGGGATCAGCGGCTGGGCGCTATCGGTGAACTGGGCGTAGGCAAAAACCAGCATGGCCCAGGCCTTGGGATTCAGCGGATGCACCGCGAGCCCCTTCCAGAATGACTCCGGCTGCCTGAGATCCCGCTTCGCCATCAGGAATCCCGACATCCGCAACGCCAGCCATGCGAGATAGGCGACACAGACAATCTTGAGCGCCAGCAGGATTCGCGGCTCGTATGAAAGCAGTTCCCACAACCCAAGGGCCAGCAGAATATTCACCAGCAATTTTCCCAGCGTCACGCCTGCTACAAACGGCAGACTGCGCCAGAAGCCGAAATTCGCCCCCGACGTCATCAGCAGCATATTCGCCGGTCCAGGCGTACCCACCATAAAAATCACGAACAACAAGAAGGGTGCAAAATCGATCATGGTTATCCGTTCTGCAGACGGTCGCCGAAATGGGTTTTCGCAAGGTATTATCTTACTGTCTTTTCTGATTTTTCATGCGGAACCCAACATTGACGATCAACTCCGCTTCCCGCATTCAGGTTATTGACCGCGCAACGGTTCTTTTGGATGCTATCGCCCGTTACCGTAAACCCGTCAGCCTCAAGATCCTGATCGCAGAAACGGGCCTGCACCCAAGCACGGCGCATCGGATACTGGGATCTCTGATTCAGAACGGACTCGTTGAAAAAAACAGCGACAACCATTACCGGCTCGGACTTCGACTGGTTCAGCTGGGTACTCGTCTGCACAGTACTCTTGACCTTCGGGCAATCGCGCTGCCGATCATGGATTCGCTGCGTGATGAATTTCACGAAACGGTTAATCTCAGTATCCGCGAGGGGGATCAGGTGGTCTATGTTGAGCGCGTGACACCCGACCGAATGATGCACGTCCATCAGGTAGTAGGCAGCCGGGCTCCGCTGCACGTCACAGCGGTTGGCAAACTGATGCTGGGCGCCGCAGGCCGCGATGCCTGTGTTGATTACGGTAAACGTACCAACCTGCCTGCCTATACCAACAATACGATTACCTCGGTCGACCGGCTCGTAGAGGAGTCCGCGGTCGCGCTTGAGCAAGGCTATGCACTGGATAATGAAGAGGCTGAGCTCGGTGTCGGCTGTATCGGGGTCCTGCTCCATGACAGCGCTGGCCAGGTCTCAGCAGGACTATCGGTCTCGGCCCCGATAGAAAGAAGGGATGTGAGCTGGGCGAAAAAACTGCTTAGTGCCAGCGACAACATCTCCCGATCACTCGGTTCAGGGTGATTTTTACAAACATTTTTTCACTTCAATTCCGCATTGTGAGAAATTCCTCCACAATACAAAATTCGCGAGTATCATCGTCGGCTGGGGAGAGGACTGCTTGTAGAGCCGTTTTGGCTTAAGAATTTGCTGTGAACAATCGACTGTCTTTGCACGGTCTCAGTATCGACCGTGACCTTTTTGCGCTGATCAACGATCAGGCGCTGCCGCAGACCGGAATTGATCCTGACGCTTTTTGGTCCGGATTCTCTGGTCTCATCTCAGAGTTGACTCCAAAAAACCGTGCCCTGCTGGCACGCCGTGAGGAACTTGAGGCTCTAATCAACGAATGGCACGTGGAGCGCCGCGGAGCGCCTCACGACCCCGAATCCTATCGGACGTTTCTTTACGACATCGGTTATCTCGCACCTGAAGGGCCCGATTTCAGTGTGTCGACACAGGATGTAGACCAAGAGATCACGGCGATCCCTGGACCGCAACTGGTCGTGCCCGTCAACAATGCCCGCTACGCTATCAACGCGACGAATGCGAGGTGGGGCTCTCTCTATGATGCTCTCTACGGGACGGATGTCATCAGCGATGAAGACGGCGCGCTGAAAAGCGGCCAGTACAGCGAGGCCCGAGGGCGTCGTGTCGTAGCGTTTGCCAATGGTTTTCTGGATGAGACAGTCCCCTTCGATGGCGCCGCCTATGGAGACATCACCGGGTTTGTTGTAGAGGGCCGCACACTCAAGGCAAAGCTCGCAGACGGGGAGTTGGCCTCCCTGTCTCACGCCGCGCACTTTGCCGGATACCGGGGAGATACCCTTGATCCGACATCTGTGCTGCTAAAGCATCATGAACTGCATATCGAACTCGTCATTGACCGGAGTCATCCTGTCGGGAAGAAAAGCGCTAGCGGCGTCAGCGATGTATTGCTTGAGTCTGCAATTACAGTGATCCAGGATTGCGAGGACTCTGTGGCCGCGGTAGATGGGCCTGACAAGACACAGGTCTACGCCAACTGGTTGGGACTCATGCGCGGCACACTGTCCACGGTGGTGTCCAAAGGGGACGAGACTTTCGAACGCACCTTGAAGCCGGATCGGGAATACTCCGGCGCGGACGGTTCACGTCTTGTACTGCCGGGCCGAGCGCTCATGCTCGTCCGAAATGTTGGCCATCTGATGACCAATCCGGCGATTCTGGACGGCGAGGGTAATGAAGTCTTTGAGGGCATTATGGACGCCGTGCTTACGGGACTGATCGCTCTGCATGATCTCAAAGACCCTGCCAAACGAAACTCCCGGACCGGCGTGATGTACGTCGTCAAACCGAAGATGCACGGACCGGAAGAAACAGCGTTCAGCGTCGAACTATTTGAGCGTACCGAGCAACTTCTCGGTATGGCTCCGGGAACCATGAAAATCGGCATCATGGACGAAGAACGCCGTACCACGGTCAATCTCAAGGAGTGTATCCGCGCGGCCTCGGATCGAGTCATCTTTATCAACACCGGGTTTCTTGACCGCACCGGTGACGAGATTCATACCTCCATGGAAGCCGGTCCCATGATCCGCAAAGCGGATATGAAGGCCGAGCCGTGGATCAAGGCCTACGAAGACTGGAATGTCGACGTGGGTCTCAAGTGCGGCCTTCCCGGTCACGCCCAGATCGGTAAAGGCATGTGGCCCATGCCGGATGAAATGGCGGCCATGATGAAAGCAAAAGGAGATCACCCCCGCGCTGGCGCCAACACTGCCTGGGTACCCTCACCCACGGCGGCCACCCTTCACGCCATGCACTATCACGAGACCGATGTGATTGCGCGGCAAGATGAACTCAAAAGCCGGTCGCATGCGAGCCTTGACGATATTCTGAAGATTCCGCTCAGCGATAACCCAAACTGGTCGACAGAAGAGATCAGTGAGGAAATCGACAACAATTGTCAGGGGATTCTGGGCTACGTCGTCAGGTGGATCGACCAGGGTGTCGGCTGTTCAAAAGTGCCGGATATCCGGGAGATCGGCCTGATGGAAGACCGCGCCACACTCCGAATCTCGAGCCAACACATCGCCAACTGGCTCCATCATGGGATTGTTACGGAAGACCAGGTGATGGCCTCTTTAAAGCGAATGGCTGCGGTGGTGGATCGACAAAATGCCGCCGACCCGCAATATCAGCCCATGGCGCCAGAATGTGATGGCGTTGCCTTTGAGGCAGCCTGTGATCTCATTTTCCGTGGACGGGAAGTCTGCAACGGCTACACTGAGCCTCCGCTGCATCAACGGCGACTCGAGAGAAAGCCGGCCTAAAGCGAGCACCCCAGATCTGCCAGACCAGCGGCCGTACTGGTTGCTGTGAGTCCTAACCGAATCGGTCGTATCGGATATCCGAAACGGGCACGCCCGCCCCAAGCAATAACGCCAGTGACCCCGTCAACATCGCCGGCGGACCGCCCAGAAATGCCAGACGGTTCTCGAACACGCCGTCGCCCAAACCCTCGGCGACCTCGTGAACAAAGCCCTGATGCAGAGGAAAATCGCTGAGCGCATCTACTTCTTCAGATCCTTCTTCCGAGACAGCCAGATGAATGGACACGTTGTCGGGAGCGCTCTCCTTTACCCGCCTCAGTTCATCAAGAAAGAAAAAATCCTCACGCCGACGTACCCCAAACACCATCAACAACCGGTGGCTCTCGAAGTGATTAACCGATACCGCCCGATCAAGCACCGACATAATTCCGGCAATACCCGATCCGCCCACCAGGCAAACCAGATCGCGGGATTCTTGCGGGTCACTGGGATCGAATGTGGCAAGCCCCATTGGCCCAAAAACGTCCACCTTGGCTTCTGAGACACCGTTAGAGAATATCTCGTCTGAGAATCTTCCGTTCGGGATTCGCTTGATCACGAAATTAAGCGTCTGGGCCTCGCGCTGAAAATCAGTCATCGAATACGGGCGATAGCCCTGCATCCCTTCCAGCCGAATCAAAAAATACTGCCCAGCAGTGTAGTCTGCTTGCCCTTCCAGGGATAACTGAAACGTCGCTACATCGGGCGCGACAACTGCTACATCGTGCAGGCGAGCACGGTAGTGAGCCGGTGTATCCGCAAGCGTCTGGGCAAGATCTATTTTCCCCGGAACCAGGATCTCGCAGTCGTCGGTGACAAGACTCTGGCACAGTAAGCACTCGCCCTTGTCGTGCTTGAGGTTTTGAGCGCCGGGCGCATCAGCCCATGCGTTTTCAACCGTACCCGGGCGCGCCCGTGCCACACAGGTTGAACAGACGCCCGCACCGCACCCATAAGGCAACGGCACGCCCTGGCGTAATCCTGCCTGCAACAGGGTTTCCCCCTCGTGACAGTCAACCGCTACGCGGCCCTGCTTATTCAGGAATGTCACCTTTGGCAAGACAGAGCCCTCTTTCAGCGAAAGAACGAAAATGTCGACAACCGATTACCACTCAAAGTCATCGTCATCTTCTTCGCCAAATTCGTACACCAATTCCTGATCAACTCGCGCCCATACTTCTCCATCCCGCACATCAGATTCGTAAAACATCAACGGGCGCTCAGCCGGCCCCTGCTCCTGGCCCGTCAGCAGGTTCCACTGCCACAGATGCTTTGAGCAAGTGAGTGTTCCAGACCGACAGATTCCAGACTCATGCAACGGTTCTGCCATGTGCGGACAAAAGGGCGGAATAACACGGAACTCATCTCCGACGCGCGCCACGACCACCGCAAACTGTCCAGCTTCGAAGCGCTTCAGTTCCCCATCGTTAATATCAGATGCCGAACAGATCTGCTGCCAGGCATTGTCAGCTGCATCACTCATCTTTCATGCTCTGGCGCGTGTGCCATTCGTTAGGTAAGGCGGGTTCCCAACCGATGGGATCAACTGTCGGTCAACTCGCGGGAAAGGTCTTTGAGGAAATCAGATCGGCCAGTGCGATCCTTTGTCGAGACGACGGGTATCCAGTTGGACAATCCGCTCCGAAAAAAGAGGCTTGCCTGAATCGATACGGAACTGATCCCGATACTTGCCGACCAGAAACACATTTGATTCTCCCGCCAGCAAATGGGAGTTAATGCCGTCGAGCTCTGTTTTCATAACCGTAAATGACGATACCGCTGACGCTGTCTGCTGAGCTTCATCCACATCCACCGTATAGACCACGGTATGCCGGGCAAGGGGGGAGTGATCAGAATTATGTTTGGGCAACATCTCGGTGAGCGTCACGAGATCAGCGCGTTTGCCGTCAAGATAAGTCATATCGACGTTGATCTCCGGACTGAATGCCCGGATCGCGTAATAGAACTCGTCGTGACATAAGCCAAGCCAGTCTTCCCAGCGCGCCTCATCCAGACAAAGACTTGCCTGATAAATCGTCCCTCTAACCCGTTCGGCGATATTGTTGTCACTCATTGACTTCCCTTAAGTCTCCCTTATTTGATTTTTCCGGCGGCGCTGGGTGGGCAGATTCAAGGCGATGACCGAATGATCTCCCTTATCTTCAGCCGTTCGCCCCGTCCGGCACTGCCCGTCCTGACTCTCTGCTTCCTGCTTATCCTGCTTTATCAGGCGTCAGGCGGCTTTGCGCTTTTGACCTTCTTCGTAACTCAGATCCGGGTCCCCCGGCCAGCGATCCATCCACTGACCCCATGCATCATAAAAATGGCGCATGCCTTCTTCATCATGAATCGTAGGATCGCCGTCCGCGTCCAGCTCGTGACGCCCGTGAAGGATCCGGCGCTTATCCGCCCACTCGCTCATCGTTGCCTGCTGGGTGGTCACGGCGAGCAGGTCTTCATGAAGATTTCGACCGAACGGGCCCCAAATTGAGTTGTGGTGCCGCTGACGCGTCAAGCGCTCTTCCGGTGTATCCCTCTTGAGTCCCAACCCTCGGAACTCAATCATCACCTTGTCGGGACCCAGCGGTGTCATGATGTCGCAACGCAGCGCGGATCCGCGAAGATTGAAATTCACCCCCGGGAAAAAGTCGATCATTTCCCAATGGTTGGTCGGCAGATGCGGGAACGACAACTCTTCCCGGGACTCAAAGCCCTCGTACTCATCGTACTGAACTTCAAACGAGCCTACATTCACATGGCCGTTATCAAAGCCAATGTTCTTGCGGGCAAAGTAGGAATCATTAAATCCTGTGACACGATTATGGTAGTGCAGAAAGTCGTGATAGAACTCAGAGTTGGTGTCATGCCAAAGTTTGTAATTACAGGGAATGATGGCCTTGTGGTAGTGAAATACTTCGAGCGGTTCCGCATCGAGAGATTTCTGCATACAGTCAAACGCACCCCCGGCCCACTCTTCTACCGTTTCGCCAATACCGTCATTCAGGGTGACCCACACAAACCCGCCGTATTTCACCTCACAGCGAAGTCTACGCAGGCCTACGTCCTTGCACTCGAGACGATCCTGGTAACCCTCGGCTGCCCGAGAAATATGCGCACAGTTCCCTTTCATGTCGAACTGCCACGCGTGAAACATGCAGGTAATGTGCTTGGGCGCTCCGGAAGGTGACGCTTCCTCAAATGATCCTGACGGCCGATTTTCAAGCATGTTGCCCCGGTGTGGGCATACATTCAGAAAGGCCCGAATCTGGTTGTCCGCGCCACGGACGACAAGAACGGGTTCTCGAGCAACGGTCATGGTGCGGAAGGAATAGGGATCTGGCAGTTCTGACTCATGACAGACCGGCATCCATACCTTACTGAAGATCTTTGTGATTTCTTCCTCAAAAATATCACGATCCGAATAAATCCGGCTATCGACGTATTCCCCTGAGGAGAGTTTTCCGGGAACCTTTTCCCACTGTTTGGAGTTTCTGGCTGGCATAGTGTCGCTCCTTTGCGCTTTTGCTGGACGCTTTGTCTAGCGGTGGCTGGCATGCGCCTCATGCCGGCCCCGTACTGCATGTCTCGCGTTAGTCTTCAACGAAGTTTGACTTATTGGATGTGATTAAACGGTCATGACTTTGATTTGTAAAATCATTCAGATCAATAATTTAATAGGAGAAGCCGATCAAATTTTTCTTCCGGAAAAGAGGCTTCAGATCCGGAGTTTGATGGTTTTCAGGCTATTTTTACCCTTTTTGCAGAGTGACATAGCGTCCCCTGCCTTAGCATTGGCACCCAAGAGGCAACCACGGCTGATGAACTTCCGTCGCCCAGCCGTGGTTCTTGCGGTCAGGTCACTATCTCGCTTTTTACCTCGCTTTTTTACTCACCTTCTTGGCGGTCTTTTTGGCAGCCGACTTTTTTGCCTTTTTCTTTGCGGGCAATGAAGTTTTCTTTGCGGTCTTTTTCTTCCCTTGCTTGCTCGCCTTGGCGTCTAGCTGCTCAAGCTTGGCGTCCCATTTCATTTTCTTGGCAAACTTCAGCGCCTCTTCGTCGCTCATGAAGACAGTGTGTTCTGGTCCGGGGTAAATCTGAGCCTTGACCTCGTCGCGGTAACGGGTGAACACGTCTTCCATGATGGGAATCAGATCGGTA
>JAERSQ010000248.1 GCA_016845525.1 Pseudomonadota bacterium | reverse complement strand
ATCCAGTTCATTTTGGACCAGATCATCCCACAGCGCGATGCCCTGACCATCGATGACGGCCTGTACACGGTCGTTGGAATCTGGAATCACGAGACGGTTTTGCATCGGACGATATTGCAGTCCGGCAAGTTGATGCCATTCTTCCCATCCTCCACTTCCTGAGCTATCTGCTAGCAGCGGTATTTCTCTGAGGGCTCGCTCAAGTCCGATTTTTTTCACCTGCTCTGTCACGGAGGCATTCGCTGTCGGTCGAGCTGGGCAATTAAAAAGAAGTGTTCGATCAAACTCGTGATCTGACTTATCCCAATTTCCGACGCCCCAGCAGACCGCGACGTCAATATCGGATTGGGCCAGATCATCGATGCCGGTAACAGTCGATCGCCGCCCCTTTGGATCAGATGGACACGGAATCCGATCCACCGGTTATCAAGACGAATACCCAGTTTGGTTGGGCGTCGCCAGGAATAGGGTAAATGGGTGAAATAATAGATGCAGGTCGAAAATGGGTGTAAATGGGCGTATTATTGGTTCATGCTGAGAACCGACACAGTTCAGATCACCCCTGAGATTCTGAGCCTCATTGCCAGGATCGATGAATTCAAGGGCGCCTGGCGAGCCCTGGGTACGCTTGCGCCCGATCGATTGGCGGCCCTGCGGCGCGTGGCGACTATTGAGAGCATCGGTTCTTCTACTCGCATAGAGGGCAGCAAGCTGTCTGACCGCGAGGTGGAACAGTTGTTGTCAAACCTGGAGATCAAAACTTTCGACACCCGCGACGAGCAAGAAGTGGCCGGCTACGCCGAAGTGATGGACCAGGTGTTCTCGTCCTGGCAGGACATTCCGTTTACCGAGAACCACATCAAGCAATTCCATCAGATGCTGTTGCGCTATAGTGAGAAAGACGCACGGCATCGTGGCAACTACAAGACCCACTCGAATAGTGTCGCCGCCTTTGACGAGAACGGTGTCCAGATTGGCATCGTGTTTCACACGGCCACGCCATTCGACACGCCTCGTCTGATGACTGAACTGGTGGACTGGGTGAACCAGGAGCATGAAGCCGGCGAACTGCATCCTTTACTGATCATCGCTATCTCCATCGTGGTGTTTCTTGAGATTCATCCCTTTCAGGACGGCAACGGACGGCTCTCCCGCGTGCTGACCACGCTCCTGCTTCTTCGGGCCGGCTATGCCTATGTGCCGTACAGTTCATTGGAAAGTGTAATCGAGCAAAGCAAGGAGGCCTACTACCTGGCGCTGCGCAAGACGCAGGGTACGATCCGTACCGAGGCGCCGGACTGGCAGCCTTGGATGGTGTTCTTCCTCCGCTCACTGAGCGAGCAGGTCACGCGCCTTGAGAAGAAGGTTGAGCAGGAGAAGATCGTGATGACGGCACTGCCGGAGCTGTCACTGCAGATTGTCGAGTTCGTCCGCGAGCATGGCCGTGTCACGATGGGCGAAGTCATCAAGCTGACGGGCGCCAGTCGCAATACGCTGAAGCAGCACTTCCGGGCGCTGGTCGAGCGCGGCACCCTGAATCAACATGGTAGTGGTCGTGGGGTGTGGTACGACCTGCGGTGATCCTATCGGTCCTGGAGCGTTGGCATCGGTTTCGCCGTCAGACTAAACGAAGGCGCATATCAAATATTCCACAACATCGCAAAGATAACCGTAGGCATTGATTAGATGTTTCTCGCTATCCGTATTAGAACGTCCACCGCTGTGACAGTACCGGCTTTATCTAAAATCAACGGGTTCACATCCAACTCCACCAACTGCTCGCGATGTTCAAACGCGAATGTTGCGATCGATTGTTCTGCTTCAACCAAAGCAGATTGCGCCATCTCATCCAGACGCATTTTCGGGTAATTACGAGACTACTGATCGCCTTGGAAATTTGTTGTTTACTAACCGGCAATAGCAGCAGTACATCGTCACGCAACTCTTCGACTTCCGTACCGCCACGTCCGATAACCCCCACCGGACCCAACCTGGGTTCCTGTTTCATGCCTACGATGAACTCTGCGCGTGGCTGGGCAACCATCCTTTCCAACAGGAAGGTGTCAGTTGCTAGTGTTGCGTCATAGGCTTTGACACTATCTTTAATGTTGGCAACGGCTCGTTCCAAATCTACTCGGTTACCAATATTCAGTAGGACAGGTCCGGCGATTGCCGTCAGGGAGTTATCCAAACCATTTCAAGTCACTCCATCGGTTTCAGTCAGTCGTTCGCGTAACACTGACGGCAAGCCATCGGGCAACACGCTCGCAATGACGATCGTTTTATTTGATCGCCGACTTAGCCTCCCTAACCCTTCAAGAGTTGGCCACCAGACCTCGGCCACATCCTGTTGACGAGGCCGGTCGATAAAGTACCCCAACAGGCCGCAGCGCGCGTCGATCAGGATGCCATACCGGTCTCCGAGGTATCGGGTGTTGCCATGCTGGACCAAGGCAGGTTTCAGTCGAGCGGGTTGTGCAGAGATACCAGATCGGGAACAGCCGGGCGCAAAGCCTCGCGCTGTGCCTCACTTGGCACGGGAAAATCAAGGGTGATCCCTGCCCTTCTCTCCAATGATAGCCGCTTAACCGCCGGAATTTGCGGCAAGCACGATACGAGTACCCTGCTGCGGCCTGGCGACGGCCGCAGTCTCAATGGCTTCGGGGGATTCCTCCTACTGTCCGGAGAAGGACCGGGTCGGTCCTTACACCCTGCCGGAAAATCTCAGAGGCATTTTTCTAATCGACAGGGTCAGGACAATACCTGTTACTGAAAGCGGGTGGTATGACTTCGTCGTTTCAATCCCCCAGCAGTCGCCGCCTGCCTGAATCTATGTTCTCAGATGAAAGGATTTCGGGCGGGTCAATTGCTCAAAGCCGACACTGGAGAGCGTACAACCGCGTCCTGACTGTTTGACCCCGGTCCAGGCAAGAGCCGGGTCAAGATAATCACACCGGTTCATGAACCAGGTGCCGGTATCCACCCGGCTACCGATCCGGATCGCAGCCTCTTCATCCTGAGTGAACACGGCTGCCGTCAGACCAAAGGCGCTGTCGTTCATCAGATCGATCGCCTCCTCGTCACTGGATACTGACTGAATGCCGACCACCGGACCAAAGGACTCCTCAGTCATCACCTGCATTCGATGGTCCACGCCTGTGAGAAGTTGTGGCGCCAGATAGGCGCGGCCGGGAAGATCGTCAGCGAACAAATCAGCGTCAATGTGCGCTGCTGCCCCTGCTGCCACTGCCTGTGCCACCTGTTCCCGCACAAAGTCCGCCGCAGACGCCTTGACAAGCGGGCCCAGTGTGGTCTTTGGATCATCCGGACGACCGAGAACATAGGCCGATACAGCCTGTACCGCACCGCTGACAAAATCGTCAAATACAGCTTCATCAACATAAACACGCTCGATGCCGCAACACGATTGACCGGAGTTGAAGAACGCCCCGTCCACAACCGTGTCGATAGCGTGGGGCAGATCGGCATCAGCACGAACATAGGCAGGATCCTTGCCGCCTAACTCCAGTCCAACACCTTTGAAAAGACCCGCCGCGCAGCGCTCGACCATCTGGCCCCCTGACACCGAACCCGTAAAGGCAACAAAGTCAATCTCGGATGCGCCGATAAGTCTCTCGGTGCTGGCATGGTCCAGGTGAAGGAATTGAAAGACTCCTTCAGGGAGTCCCGCCTCGGTGAACACCTCGACGAAGCGTTCCGCGCACAGTGGCGTCTGCGCTGAATGCTTGAGCAACACGGTGTTGCCCGCCAGCAGTGCCGGTACTACTGCATTCACGGCCGTGAGGTAGGGAAAATTCCAGGGTGCGATGACTAGAACCTGTCCAAGCGGTTCGCGCAGAATGAACCGGTTGAAGCCTGCCTTCTCTGCCGGGCGGATCGGATGTAGCGCCTCCGGTGCAATCGAGGCCATATGGCGTGCCCGCTCTTCAAAACCGGCGATCTCGCCGGGAGCAAAGCGTATCGGTCGCCCCATCTGCCAGGTCAACTCCGGGGATAACTGATCCTTCATGGAAACAAAGATATCAACAGCACGGTTAACCAGTTCGGCACGCTGCTCGACCGGCCAGTCCCGCCAGAGACAGCTCACATCTGTCGCCTGCTCCAGCGCCGTATCGATCTTCGCAGCATCGGCATAAGGCCGCTCCAGATAGACCTGATTATCCACGGGAGAAATAACAGAAAGGTGACTCATGGGAAACAATACCGCCTGATAGTGGGCCTAAGAATTGTAATAGCAAGCCGATGCCGGATGCGAAATGTTACGCGTGGTGGATAGCCTTGATCGTCCTTGATTACGATGGTATAACCAGTAGCTTCCTGGTTTTTTAGATAAATAACGTTCTAGGGCGCAAGATTGTGAGTATCAGGCCGTTCGTGTACCACCTTATTAGAGGGTCCGGATGGATGATCTTTCCAGCGAGTATGTTGCGAACAGATGGCATACAAGCAGCATTTCTGTTGAAAGAGATTCCCCGCCGGGGTTAGAGGTCCCGGGGAAGCTGCTTCGTGTACGTGTTGAGACGATATGTACGGATTGTTGATGCAGTGAACTACCGGGTCGGCCGGGTCATGATGTACGGCATCTTTGTCATGGTCTGCATCCTGCTCTGGTCATCGATTTCCAAGACTTTCTTTTTGCCCTCACTATGGACCCTGGAAGTTGCCCAGTTTGCCATGGTGGCCTATTACATTCTGGGTGGGCCGTATTCGATCCAGCTTGGTTCGAACGTCCGAATGGATCTTTTCTACGGTAACTGGTCAGTACGCCGGAAGGCCTGGTTCGACGCGTTTACCGTTCTCCTCCTGATTTTCTTTCTGGGGGTATTGCTGTACGGAGCAATTGAAAGTACCGACTATTCCCTGCGTTACAACGAACGCAGCCCGACCGCGTGGCGTCCGTATCTTTGGCCTATCAAGATTGCCATGTGCGCCGGATTTGTGCTGATGCTGCTGCAGGCGGTATCAGAGCTGATCAAGGACATTGCCCGTATCCGAGGCGAGGAATTGTGATGTCCTACGAATTGATCGCGATTCTGATGTTCTCATCCATGATGCTGATGCTGATGACCGGGCAACGGGTCTTCGGGGCAATTGGAGCAGTGGCGGCTATTGCTGCGCTGACGTTGTGGGGAACCGGGGGTTCCGATCTCCCCTTTTCAGCCGCCATGAAACTGATGAAGTGGTATCCCCTGCTGACCCTGCCGATGTTTATCTTCATGGGGTATGTGCTGTCCGAATCCCGTATTGCCGATGACCTGTACAAGATGTTCCACGTCTGGATGGGGCCGGTCAACGGCGGCCTCGCGATAGGTACTATCGGTCTGATGGTGCTGATCTCTGCGATGAACGGCCTGTCCGTAGCGGGGATGGCGATCGGCGCAACCATTGCACTGCCGGAACTGTTGCGCCGGGGTTATGACAAACGCATGGTCACCGGGGTGATTCAGGCGGGTTCGTCTCTTGGAATCCTGGTCCCGCCATCTGTCGTGCTGGTGCTGTACGCCATGATAGCGAGGCAGCCGGTCGGTCAACTCTGGCTGGCCGGAGTCCTGCCGGGACTGATGATGGCGGCGATGTTTGTCCTTTACATCATGATTCGCTGCCGGGTGCAGCCCGAGCTCGGCCCGGCACTCCCCAAAGCGGAACGTGATGTTCCGCTTTCTGAGAAACTGCGTCTCCTGCGTGCTGGCATTCTGCCGGTGGTCATCTTCGCAGCGATGATGGTGCCCTTTATAAACGGCTGGACCAGTCTCGTGGAAAGTTCGGCAATAGGTGCCATGACTGCATTTGTGGCGGCGATACTGAAAGGACGCATGACCCGCCAGGTCTTTGAAGTCTCGGTACGCCAGACACTGGCGATCTCATGCATGTTCATGTGGATCATTCTTGCGGCGCTGGCTTTTGGCGCCGTGTTTGACGGCTTGGGCGCGGTACGCGCTATCGACCAGCTTTTTACCGAACAACTGGGCCTTAATCCCTGGATCATACTGATCCTGATGCAGCTTTCTTTTCTGCTGATGGGCACCTTTCTCGACGATACGGCCATGCTGGTTATTGTCGCCCCGCTGTATGTCCCGCTGGTAAATGCATTGGGCTTTGATCTCATCTGGTACGGCGTGCTGTATACGATTACCACCCAGATTGCCTATATGACCCCGCCGTTTGGTTATAACCTCTTTCTGATGCGGGCAATGGCGCCGCCCGAAATTCATCTTCGCGATATCTACCGTTCAATTATCCCGTTCGTTGGGGTGATGATTCTGGCATTGACCATCGTGATGGTTTTCCCCCAGATCACACTCTGGCTGCCTAATACGGTTTATGGGCGCTAATTCAAGCCAACTCGGAAGCACGCATTGCTGCGGAACAACTATTCCTGGGAATGAACCCAGATAACGTCAATCAAGGAGACTATAATGACATCACGACGACAATTTCTTACCACCGCCGGTCTTGCCGGCACGGCTGCCTTGGCCGCACCGGCAGTACATGCCGGGTCCAAGTCAAAGATCAAATGGCGACTGCAGACTTACGCCGGCCCGGCCCTGGCCGAGCATGTCATCAAGCCAGCCATTGACAGCTTTAACAAAGTCGCCAGCGCAGAGATGGAAATCGAGCTGTATTTTGCCGATCAGCTGGTACCGACCGGAGAGCTCTTCCGCGCCATGCAGAAAGGCACCATCGATGCCGTGCAGTCGGATGATGACTCGATGGCCTCGCCTACCGAAGTCACGGTCTTCGGCGGTTACTTTCCGTTTGCCAGCCGCTACTCGCTGGACGTGCCAGTCCTGTTTAACCAGTATGGTCTGAACGAGATCTGGGACGCGGAATACTCCAAGGTGGGCGTCAAGCATCTCTCCGCCGGTGCATGGGATCCCTGCCACTTTGCAACCAAAGATCCCATCCACAGTCTGGCCGATCTCAAGGGCAAACGGGTTTTCACTTTCCCCACGGCCGGGCGGTTCCTGGCTCAGTTTGGGGTGGTCCCGGTGACGTTGCCGTGGGAGGATATCGAAGTCGCCGTGCAGACGGGGGAACTGGACGGTATCGCCTGGTCCGGCATCACCGAGGATTACACAGTTGGCTGGGCAGATGTGACGGATTACTTCCTCACCAATAACATCTCCGGCGCCTGGGCTGGGTCCTTCTTCGCCAATATGGATCGATATAACGAACTGCCCGACCACCTGAAGGAACTGCTAAAACTGACCATGGACAGCTCACACTACTACCGTCAGTGGTGGTATTGGGGTGGTGAGGCCCATTTGCGCACCCAGGGCACGAAGATGAAACTGACCTCCATTCCTGATGATGAGTGGGCGAAAGTCGAAGCGGCAGCAGTGAAATTCTGGGATGAGATTGCTGCTGAATCCGAGACCAAGGCAAAGGTCGTACAGGTATTCAAGGACTACAACGCGGCCATGGAAAAAGCCGGACGCCCCTACCGCTACGGCTGAGCGGCAACACCGGGAGCGTCCCCCCCACCGCTCCCGGGCCGGCCGTATATTATTCGCATCGATTTGCACAACCCCGCGAAAGCGGGGTTTTCTTTATCAGTTGCCCAATTCGGTTGCCGGTCCCCGCTTTGGGCTCAGTAGCACCCTTCCTGAATTGATCAGGGGTTAAGCCTTTTCCTCCAAAGACGGGATATCCTTGTGCCGGGCAGTAACCGCATCATTACGATCGGTATAGCAAACCGAAATTTGCTGGCCGAGATCGCGGGTGGCGCTGTTGTAATCAGAATAATTCCACCAGAATGTGACCGACAGGAGTCCATTCCTGTCACTTTCTGTCATCTTGAGTCACATTCGCGTGGGATCGATGCGCGTATGTGATTGATTTATATAGGGGCCTTAAGAGAGTCGTTGATCATAATCCATTGGTCGTAGGTTCAAGTCCTACCGGGCCCACCAGATTTACGAATTGAAATCAACGACCCGCCTTCCCTCAAACTCAAGGAAAGGCGGGCGTGATTACATTGCGGGTCTACCCAGAGAGTGGTTAGCCCTCGAGGTACATTTCGCGATAGCTGATGATCGCGTCCTGCGTGTGAACAAATCCCTTCACTCTAGGCGAGTGCCCTTTGAAGTCTGAGCCGTAATGATACGGTACGTACACGGCATCCTCATTCATCAGAGCGGAGATCTGACGGAATAGTTTCCTTCTCTCGCCAAGATCAGTGACAGAACGCTGCTTGTCCATCAATGCGTCCATCTTAGGATTGTTGTACCCCATTCTCTTGGCCTGTTTGCCAGAGGAGTGGAGCATAAGGTAGAGATACTGATCAGGATCTGGTCGATACCCCCACCACCCTTCCAACATGAGTTGCATTGTGCCTTTTTTCATTGCTGCCCAGTAACCACTTTTCTCGATACTCTCAGTGTTTATCTTGACACCAATTTCCGCAGCATTGGCCATAAAGATTTGTGAGGCTCGTTGTTTGACTGGATCAGACGTCACGGGCGCGAGAAGCTCGATTGGCTCATCTAGACCAGACTCGTCAATTAAACGTTTGGCCTTGTCGACATCTCGAGTGAAAGGTTTGTAATCGGGATCATGGAACGGAGTCCCTGGAAGAATTCCATCATAGCCGATAGAGCCAGTTCCAAAGTACGCCGCATGGTGCATTGCCTCCCTATCGATCGCCCATTGAAATGCCTGCCGTAGTTTTTGGCTTCTACCTGCGTATTCTTCTCGAACATTAAATCCAAACCATTCCCAGCGAAACCCGACCTTTTCCGAGACAACAACTTCATTAGAGTCACGTAATCTTGAAATATCCTGCAAGGGAAGAGATTCCGCGAAATCAACGCCGCCTGATCGAAGCTCTGCGAGGCGAGTACTATCAACAGGCACCGGACGGAGAATCAACTCGTCGAGATAGGGCTTTCCGGACATCCAGTAGTTGCCATTTTTTTCCATGACAGACTGAGCATCTTTCATATATTCAACGACTTTGAAAGGCCCTGTTCCGGCCGGATGCTGACCGTACTCTTTACCCCAACGCTCCAATGCCGTCGGAGATGCAACACAACCCGCAACGTCTACAAGAGGAAACAGAAACGCAGCGAATGGCTGCTTCAGTTTAAGCTGGACCGTTCGACTATCAAGCGTCTCAACAGTATCAAGCGCACTTATCTCGCCTCCCCGAATCGATCCGGTGTCTGGGTTCCGGATGCGCTCAAGGTTATATCGAACTGCTTCCGCATCGAAGTCCGTACCATCGTGGAATTTCACTCCAGCACGGGTCGTCAACAATATTGTTCGGTTATCTTTCCACTCCCAAGATTCAACTAGTCCCGGTGCAAGATTGCCACCGGAGTCAAGCTCGAACAACGTATCGTGTATGCTTTGCGTTGTTGCCCTACCTTGCAGGCTTCCAGCCCGATGTGGATCAAAAGTTCTAGGATCTGCATACAGCGCTACCTTTAGTGTGCCGCCACTTTTTCCTGCCGCGGAGACACGAGTCGAGAAGGGTAAAAGGGTGCTTCCCATCGCGACTGCTGCGGTTTTTAGAACATCTCTGCGAGTCGTCATTGTCCTCTCCTTAAATTCGTAAATATTTTTGCGCTTGCTACATATATCGACAGTTGCGCCTATAGTGATAGTGAGTGCTGTTCCAAGATTTGCTAGCTGCTTTTCACTTCATGTTTGGCAAAAACTTTTTGCATTCTTCGCGATAGGCCCATTTGTCTAAACAACTTATTTGTTAACTCATTACCACGAATAAATCATAGCCCATCCCACTAAACTAATCCCGTCACTTTGACAAAAGATTTAATTAGTAGACCACGATAGTTTTTCTAATGAAGTTTCAGAACTACTCCACTTATGGATCTCTCTTTTAGATTGTTTCATCTAAGGTACCCGCTTTTTTGTAACGAATCGTTGCTCTCCAAGCCATACCGCTTCATAAGACAGATGTTTATGGCTGAAAACACAGGTTGTCAGTAATATCTAGCCATCTGTCCCAGTTAAGGCCGTTGCCCTATGCAGCATCTTCTCGAAGTTCAAGACCTCAGGATCAAGTTCAACAGTCGAGGGGGGAGCTTCGCGGCAGTAGACGGACTTTCTTATCACCTCGACGCCGGGGAGACGTTGGGAATCGTCGGTGAATCTGGTTGTGGCAAAAGTATTTCAGCACTGGCAGTCCTCCGATTAATTC
>JAERSQ010000247.1 GCA_016845525.1 Pseudomonadota bacterium | reverse complement strand
CCGCTACCTCGTCACTGGCACAGAAGATACCGGCGTTGTTCACCAGAATATCGAGGCCCCCGAAAGCCGCGACCGATTCGGCCACCGCGTCACGCACCGCATCGGCGTCCTTGACATCACAGACTCGTCCTTGAATGTTCGCCCCATCAAAGACTTTCAGAACCGAAGGGTCTTTGTCGAGAACCGTTACCCGCGCACCCTGCTCCGATAACGCAAGCGCGCAGGCATGTCCGATACCGCTGGCGCCGCCCGTCACCAGAGCACAGCGGCCCTGAAAAGTCGGCGTGGTCGCAGACTTTGCCAGTTTCGCCTGTTCAAGTTCCCAGTACTCGACAGCAAAGATGTCTGCTTCGGGTAAAGCACACCATCCGCCATGGCGCTCCGCCGTTTCGATAGCGGTGATGGTGTGAGACACGATATCGCGAACCACTTGCAGATCACCCGGCCGCGCCCCGAACGCCATCGTACCCCGGCCCTGCCACACCCCCCATCGCGGGGCGCAATCCAATCGCGTGAGCTTTCCGTCTGTGTGGCGATCAAAATAGTCCTGATAGTCCGAAACGAAACCTGCGACGGCTTCGCAGGGGTCATCCTCGACTACCAAAGGAATCCGCTTTGTGCGGATCACATGATCCGGTGTCAAAGGTCCTCTTGTTGCGATAGGTTTCACATCCTCGCGTCTGGCAAAGCTGCAACTTTGCACGCCGCCATCAAAAGCGGCCAGCATGGGGCGGTTAGCCACCTGACTCACTTCATATCGGATCGCAGCAAGCTCAAGGGCGGATGCTTCTGCTGTGTCGTTGGCGACAGACGAGGCGCCACCCAAAGCCTGCTCCGCCTCAGTCACGAGATCGATCATGCGGGTGTAACTCTCTCGGGCATCATCGGCAAAACTGAAGATCCCGTGATTCATGAGGACCATCCCTTCGAGCTTTGACCAATCAATGTCCTTGGTCATTTGCGCAACTTTTTTCGCCAACACGAATCCCGGCATGACATACGGTACTACCAATAGTCGATCGCCATAAATCTCACGAACACGCGCTTCCCCGTCTGGTGTGTTGGTCAGCGTCACGACGGCATCTGCATGGGTGTGATCCACAAACCGGAAGGGAATCAACGCGTGCAAGATAGCTTCAACAGACGGATTAGGCGCGCCGGGATCGAGCATGGCAGCCCGCTGGGCGCGCACCATGTCAGCATCGCTCAGCACGTCGAAGCGGGATAGCTTCAACAAGGCATCAAGCGCGACCGGGGCAAATCCGGGCGCTTCTATCGTCGCAAGATCCCAGCCGCTGCCTTTGACATACAGGACTTCGTGACGATCGTCGAAGATATCGGAAAACTCTGCTTTGACCGAGGTGTTCCCGCCTCCGTGCAGTACCAGATCGGGGGATCGCCCGATCAAGCGGGATGAATAGACCCTCAGTGCGAGAGCATCTTCCCCGCACGCAGTGGCTTCTTCTTCATTCCAGAGATTTTTCAATTCAGATCCAATGTTGCGGGTCCATGCCGATGACCCAGTAATCCATCGCCATCATTCTAACGGCTCAATTGCGCTGCAGTTGCGCCTCAAGCTCCTGCCAATCGTCACGTGGCGCCACCCGACAGACGCTATCGAGATCGCTCACCCACGATACGGCGCTCAAAAAAGGTGTCTCGTAAACGCGGGTCGCATGCGATCTTGAAGGTGGATTCCAGATCACCGAGTCGGCGGGATAATCAACCCAGCCCTCATCGCCCAACCGGAAACCGCTGGGGCCAGTCAGGTTGAAATACATCTCGGACGCCTGATGAGTGTGATCACGATAGAGCGTGCGGGGCTTTAAGAAAAACAAGCTCAGAAAAAGATCTTCACTGAAGAAAAAACTGTCACCCGGGCCGACAAGACGGCAAACCAGGTTACCGTCCAGAAAACTTTGTCCGACATCCGCTCCTGCTTCGTAATATCCGGCACGGCTACCGGTCTCCGCATTCCAGTTCAGATACGGAGCAGCTGCCGAAAATGCATCAGCGATCGTCTTGAGGGAAGCCGGAATATGATCAACCACCGCCTTGAGTTCACTCTGGCAATGAAGCGGCGTCTCGGGCGGCAACGGTAAGCACTTTTCGCCATCAAGATTCAATGCAGACAACCGGGAAATCGTCTGTTGCACCCCTTCGAGTTGTTCCCGTGATTGAAGCGCATCATAAATCACGCGGATCAAAGCAGTGACAGTGACTTTAGCTGAGCGCATCTAATTCTTAAGTCCGAGCAATCGATTCAAACAATCTGAGGACACTCCCGTTATCGGGCTGCCGGAAAAGATTTTCCAACGCACCCTTTGTTACAAGCCGCAGGCCATCACGGCCTCTTCCGGGGTGCAGGCTACCTGCAGTTGTGAACGACTTGCTTCTTTCAGGTAGCCTGAGCCCGTCATCTTGTCCAGAAACCCAATGAGCTGATCATAGTAGCCTGCCACGTTCAGCAAAACACATGGCTTGTCATGCAGGCCCAGTTGCGCCCAGGTCCACATCTCAAAAAGCTCTTCCAGCGTGCCGATCCCGCCCGGCAATGCCACAAATGCATCCGAGAGCTTAGCCATCAGCGCCTTACGCTCATGCATCGTTTCTACGATGTGCATGTTCGTCAGCGAAGGGTGTGCGATCTCCTTATCCACCAAAGACTGTGGAATCACACCCGTGACATCCCCGTTCCCCCGCAGAACCGCATCAGCCACTGCTCCCATCAAGCCGACGGACGCGCCGCCATAGACCAGTCCAATATCGTGTTCAGCAAGCAATGACCCGAACGCCGCGGCTGCCTGGGGATAGACCTCGCGATCGCCGTTGCTCGATCCGCAGAAAACGCATATGCGAGTCATCTCAATACCTCGCTTGAATGGGAGCCGAACCCCAAGAAAAGAAAGCGCAATTTGTTGACTCGCTTTATCAGAAGATGGCAACTAATGTATGATAAGTTTGATTTTTGGGCAATTGGCTGGGGCAGAGGATCAGAGAATGGCAGGCACGTATATCGACATCAACGCAAAGGACGGCTCGGGTCAATTCAAGGGCTACCTGGCAACGCCCGAAACCGGCTCAGGGTCGGGCATCCTGCTTTTGCAGGAAATCTTCGGAATCAACTGGCACATTCGAGACGTCGCCGACTATTACGCCGAAGAGGGATATACCGTTCTGGCACCAGACCTGTTCTGGCGCATGGAGCCCGGGGTGGAACTCGGATACAGTGAGGAAGAATTCCAAAAGGCCTTTGGTTTCTATCAGGAATTTGATATCGCAAAGGCGATCGAGGATATGCAGGCGGCTACATCAGCCTTGCAGGCGCACGATGCCTGCAAGGGGAGAGTCGGCGCCGTTGGCTTTTGCCTTGGAGGGAAACTCAGTTACCTCGCTGCCGCCCACTGCGGCATCGATGCAGCGGTCTGTTATTACGGTGTCGGGATCGAGGCAGATCTTGATCTCGCCGACCAGATCACCTGCCCAATGGTGATGCACTTTGCCGAACTCGATCAGTTTGTACCGGGGGAAGCCCGTGATCAGATCACGAAGGCCTTTTCCGGGCGTGCCGAAGTTGAAATCTATACCTACCCCGGCACAGATCATGCCTTCAACACACCGGGAAGAGACTCTTATCACAAGCCTTCGGCGATGATGGCGCATTCACGCTCAATGGCGTGTTTTCGCCGCGCCCTCGGGCCGCACTTTAATCTCAGCGAGTTATGGGATGCGCACTGCTACCACGAATTCGCCACCCGTGATGTGGACGCCACCATGGCAACGATGGTGGCCTCGCCCTATGTCAATCACATCCCCACGCTCACAGGCGGTGTTGGCCATGACCAGTTGAAACGTTTTTACAAGTATCACTTCGTCAACAACAATCCCGAAGATACCAAGCTGATACCGATATCACGGACCGTGGGTGCCGACCGAATAGTGGACGAGATGGTCTTTTGCTTTACGCACACCAGCGAAATTGACTGGATGCTCCCCGGAATCGAACCCACCGGACGTTATGTCGAAGTCCCACTGGTCGCAATCGTATGTTTTCGCGGGGACAAGCTCTACAACGAACATATCTACTGGGACCAGGCTTCAGTGCTGGTCCAGATCGGCAAGCTGGACCCCGAAGGATTGCCTGTTGCAGGTGGCGAGAGCGCCCGGAAGCTGCAGGACGAATCCCTGCCCTCAAATGAGCTCATGGGATCATGGTCATCAAGCGAGGGTAAACCTATCTGATGCGGTTCTGTCTACAGACGCATAACACTTTTATTCACTCAACAACGCTGTCATCTACCCAAGCGCTCCCAGAAGCGCGCACCACACCAGGAGGAAGAACAACATGGCCATGAATCGACGATCGTTCCTACAGGTCGCAGGAACAGCCTCATTAGCCGGAGCACTGCCCATGGCACTCAAGCCAAGCAGTGTTCAGGCGGCAGGCGATACCCTGACCATCGCCTACAACGTCTCACTGCCGAGCTGGGACCCAACAACCGGACTGTCATCGGTTAACCCGGGGCTCCAGAGCATATGGAAATCGGTATTCGATCAGTACATTGATCAGAACCCCGATCTTTCATTCAAACCCGGTGTACTGACCGAGTGGGGCTGGAACGCAGACAAGACCCGGGTACACATGAAAGTCCGTGACGGCGCTACCTGGCAGGATGGCAAGCCGATCACCGGTGAAGATATTGTCTGGAACCTTAACCGGGCCGCCAATCCGGAAAGCGGTAACCCGGTCGGCGGTCTGATATGGGGATCGGTCGGCAACCTCAAGGCTAGCGGAAACGAAGTTACCGGAGACGTGAATGCCTACGTGGCCGACTTCTTCAAATGGATGGCGTTCCTGACCGGGTACATCCTGCCGCCGCACTACTTTGAGAAAGTCGGCGCGGAAGGTTTTGAAAAAGCCCCCATGGGTTCTGGGCCGTATCGGGTCGTGGAATTTGTCCGCGGCTCCTTTGTGCGTATGGAAGCCTACGACAATTACTGGGGCGGCCAACCGGCATTCCGTAATGTGATCTTCAAGTTCGTCACCGATGCCACGAGTCGGGTCGCTGAAGTGGAAAGCGGCGCTTCTGACATCACCCTCGCAATTCCCTTCGAGGAATATGACCGTCTCAAAGACAAATCCGGCCTCACTGGGGTCACCACACCGGTATCCGATATCGCGATGATATTTTTCAATGATACCGGCCCCATGGAAGATGCCAACGTTCGAAAGGCGGCTGTGCACGCGGTGAATAAAGAGGCCATTGTTGACCGACTCCTGCGCGGCTATGGAGTACCGCTGCATACCCTGCAGGCCCCTGAGTACGCGGCCTTTGATCCCACTACGACGGTGGAATACAACCCGGATCTGGCACGCTCACTGCTCGCCGAATCCGGCTACTCGACGGATAATCCCGTGCGCTTCACCATTCAGACCACACGGGGCTACCTACCCAAGGACTATGAAGTCATCCAGGCAGTTGTAGCGATGTGGCGCAAAGTCGGCATTGAGGCTGAAATCGAAGTGTACGAGGTCGCCAAACACTACGAACTGCGCGCAACCGATACCCTGGCGCCGGCGGCGTTTTACAACTGGGGTGACTCAATCGGTGATCCGAATGACTCTACCGGTTTCGCGATGTTCGGTCCCAGTCCGCACTCGACCTGGGACACTGACGACCTAGACGCCATGATCGGGCCGCTGTGGGGAGAGAAAGACGAGGCCAAACGAATTGCCGGCTGGAAGGCTGTGGATAAGTACATTGCGGAAAACGCGTATGTTCTGCCACTCTACCAACAGGTTCAGCCAGTCATTCACCGCTCGAATCTAGATTTCACTCCGCACGTCGCGAACTACGTGCTGCCGTATACCACCAAGCCCAAGGGCTGATTTGCCGGTCCAGTCCTGAGTTCCTGGCAGCGCCGTCTGGTCCAGGAACTCAGGACTTTTCACATTCTGTAGTGGCTACCGCTGCCCCGCTCTGATGAGTTATTCGTACCTGATCAACCGTCTGCTGTTGGCTCTGCCGACACTGTTAGGCGCGGTCACCATCACTTTCATTCTACTTCGGGTTGTTCCGGGTGATCCCATTGCCATGATGACAGGCCCGGGGGCGACCGAAGCGGATATCGCTCAACTGAGAGCGCACTACGGGCTAGATCAGTCGATCGCCCATCAGTTCGTGATTTATCTCGGCCAACTCCTTACCGGAGATCTCGGCACGTCCATCAGTCTGCGCCAGGATGTCGGAGAACTGATTGTCGGAAGACTGCCGGTGACGGTGGAACTGGTTGTGATTGCCATGTGCCTTGCCCTTGGATGCGCCCTGATACTGGCTCTCAAGGGCGCCTACTGGCGGGATCGCTGGCCCGAACGGGTCGTAGACAGTTTTATTGGCATCGTCGTCGCTATTCCTGACTTTCTCTGGGCCTTATCCCTGATCCTGATACTGGGGGTCGCCATTCCGGTGATGCCGATTTTCGGGCGGATGGATCTCACCATCTCTTTCGACAGTTGGACCAATTTCTATCTCACAGAAAGTCTGCTGCGCGGCCAATTTGAAGTGACCCGATCAGTGCTCTACCACATGGTCCTGCCGGCCGTGTCGCTCGCCCTGCCGCTAATGGCGATCACCGCAAGAGTGCTGAAATCCTGCCTCAATGCAGAAATGAATCGCGAGTACATCACACTCGCCCGGACACGCGGATTCGGGCGCCTGAAAATCATCTACAGTCAGGCACTGCGCAATGCCTTGGTGCCGGCGACTGCATTGAGCGGCGTTCAGTTTACCTTCCTTATCGGGGGCACTGTACTGGTTGAAAGAATCTTCGGTTATCCAGGTATCGGTAACATGGCGATAGACGCGGTGATTAACCGGGACCTGCCGCTGATTCAGGGACTGGTGCTGACCTTTGCCGTTCTCTTTATCCTGGTCAACCTGCTTATTGATATTTTTATCACCTTTATCGATCCAAGGCTTCGTCATGCCTGACGGTAGACCGGACCTCCCACTGTCGTACCGCATACTGCACGAGCCCCGGGCTGTGTTCGGATTGGTTGTCCTGGGGTTGATGCTTCTGGCCGCCGTGTTCGCACCATGGCTGAGCCCCCATGACCCTCTGGAACAAGACTTGCTGTCCTCTTTTCTCCCTCCCTCCTGGCAGGCCGACGGCGACCCAATGTTCTTCCTCGGCACCGATAACCTGGGCCGGGACATCGCATCGCGGTTGATCTATGGGGCCCGTACTGCACTCATAGTGGCGCTGGTTGCTGCCACCTTGGCAGCGCTGCTGGGCACCGTTCTCGGTATGCTGGCAGGTTTCTATGGCGGCAAGACGGATATGCTGATCTCCCGCGCCGTCGATATCTGGATGTCTTTTCCGGCAGTGCTGCTGTCCATTGTGCTGGTGACAGTGATTGGCGCCGGTCTGCATGCCGTCATCATCGCCATCGTGATCATCGACTGGACACGCTTTTGTCGAGTGATCCGGGCCGAAACCATGGTGCAAAAAGAACGTGACTACGTATCGTCTGCCGTCACGATCGGACTTGCCCGCGTTCGAATCCTTTTCCAGGAGATCTTTCCAAACCTGGTACCTCTATTAATCGTGCTTCTGACCCTGGAGATGGGCATTGCCATTGTGGTCGAAACCATCCTCAGTTTTGTCGGACTCAGTGTGGCTTCTGATACTCCGACCTGGGGAAACCTAATCCAGGAAGGTCGGCAGTACATTCATCAGGTCCCCTGGCTTCTCGGTCTGCCAGTCGCTTGTGTTGTGCTGGCCGTACTGGGTCTCAATGCCCTGGGCGACGGTATCAGGGAAGTGATCGATCCGGAGACGCGCCAGTGATCCATTTGCTCACTGTCCATGACCTGCATCTCGCAGTGCGCACCGGCGAGACACTGGTGCCGATCCTGCGCGGCATCAACCTGAATTTGCCGCAAGGGGAAGTTCATGGACTGGTCGGTGAATCCGGTGCTGGAAAGACCATGCTGGGCCGTGTCATCCTCAATATTCTGCCGCCCAATGTAGTGATCACAGCTGGCCACGTGGACTATGGCACGACCCAACCGTCACTCAGATCAGGCGGCCGGGTCCCCGACAGCCCGGGGCGCTCAGGCATCAGTCTGATTCCCCAAGATCCCATGACCGCTCTCAATCCGGTCAAAAAAATCGGCAAACAGATGGGTGAGATTCTCAAGCTGGTGCATACCGATTCACAAAGACAGATACAAGAACGTGCCGAAGCGCTTCTCGCGGAAGTAAGAATCAAAAAACCCAAAGAAGTGCTTAAGCAATACCCGCACCATCTCTCGGGCGGGATGCGTCAGCGGGTATTGATTGCCATGGCCTTTAGCTCTGAGCCGGGAATCATCATTGCGGACGAGCCGACCACTGCCCTGGATGTCTCTGTGCAGAGACGCGTGCTGCGCCTTATTCGTGATCTGCAGAACGAGCGCAACACGACCATTCTCTTCGTCACCCACGACCTGGGTATCGTAGCGAAACTCTGCGACAAGGTTAGTCTTATGCACAGCGGGATGATTCTTGAGCAGGGTCCCGTTGCCGATGTGTTTCATTCGCCCGCTCATCCCTATACTCGATCTCTGCTCAAAGCCATTCCAAGATACGACCAGCCACGTGAGAAATTATCCCCCGTGGCAGAAGACCTCCAGGCCCAGTTGATCCACGAGGCCCGCGAATATGATCAGCAACGACGGGTCTGAAGTCATCCTGGCCAAAAGCTTGGCAGTCGCTTTACCGAATGTGGCGGCAAAGCGGCGGTTTCATCCTGCTCCGATGGTGCCGATTTTTAGGGGCATTGATCTTCGAGCAAAGAAAGGTCAGTGTCTTGGCATCGTAGGTGAGTCAGGCTCAGGCAAAACCACATTGGGGCGCACCCTGGTCCGACTGCTCAAACCCACCTCAGGAACACTTTTCTTTGAAGGGCGGGATATCACTACTCTGGACGAAACGGCGCTGCGTCCCATCCGCGACCGCCTGCAAATGATCTTCCAGGAACCGCGGGCCGCGCTGAATCCAAGGAGACGTATCGATGACGCGGTGTCACAGCCGCTGCTGGCCTACGCCAAAACAACCCGCAATAGCGAGGCACGAGAGCAGGCTTGTGAACTGCTGCGGCAGGTGGGGCTGGATCCCGCTTTGGGAAAGCGGTACCCCCGAGAACTCAGCGGCGGTCAACTGCAGCGGGCATGTATTGCTCGCGCTATCTCGATTCGCCCCTCACTGATTGTCGCCGATGAAATCGTCTCAGGCTTGGATATGTCGAGTCAGGCGCAGGTGCTCAACCTCCTGGACGAATTACGTGAGCAACTGGGTTTGTGCGTCATTTTTATCAGCCACGATCTTTCGGTGGTCCGCAGTATCTGTGACGAGGTGATCGTTCTACTTGATGGCAGACAGGTCGAATCCGGACCCGTCTCCCGGATGTTCACACGACCACGGCGGCGGTACACTCGGTCATTAATCCAGGCGGTACCGCTTCCAGAACCTGATAGCGATTGGCTTGAGAATGCTGTTGACGAAAACGAAACGGGAAACAGGGTGAAGGCTATGAATATAGAGGGAACAACGGCGCTGGTCACCGGAACCAGCAGAGGAATTGGTCGCGAACTGGTGCTCGCACTGATCAAGAGAGGTGCAAAAAAAGTTTATGCGACTGCAAGAAACCCGGCGGATATTGCGGATCTTGAAAAATCCTATCCTGATGTCGTCAAAACACTTCCTCTGGATATCACCGACGACGCGGCCATAGTTGAGGCTGCTGAGCAATGTCAGGATGTGGAATTGCTGATCAATAACGCGGGTGTAAACCAAATGTCAGGACTGCTGGCGGCTGATGGGATTGACGGCGCCCGCCTTGAAATGGAAACCAACTACTTCGGCACCTTGCGGATGTGCCGGGCCTTTGCTCCGACGCTCAAAAAGAACGGCGGCGGCTGCATTATCAATATGCTCTCCATTCTTTCCCACGTGGCGCTTCCCTTGATGGGCTCCCTGTGTGCCTCCAAAGCGGCCACGCTGAGACTGACGGAAGGGGTGCGAGCCGAACTCGACGCCAGTAATACGTTAGTGATTGCCGTGATGCCAGGTGCGGTGGATACGGATATGAGCCGCGACTTTCCGCCGCCAAAAATGCCCGCCGCCGAAGTAGCAAAAGCGGTGCTGGATGGCATTGTCGAGGGTCAAGAGGAACTCTTCCCTGGGGAGATGGCGAGCGGTCTGCGCGAGGGCCTCAAGGCCGACCCGAAAGGCGTCGAAAAAGAACTCGCGGGCTATCTGCCGGGCTAAAAGATTGTGTCAACGCTGACATGGGCGATCCGGATTTCACCTTATGTGAATACCGTTTTTCTGTAATGAGTTCACGTAAACTTCAGGCATTCATTCAATCTCTAATCTAGGAGCAACATCATGACACTAAAGCGAATTCAGGTCGGCGAGCGTATGAGTCAGGCGGTGATTCATGGCAACACAGTCTACACGGCGGGTCAGGTGGCGCTTGGCGCGCCCGGTGAGAGTGCGGCCGATCAAACCCGGGACATCCTCTCCCGAATCGATGCATTGCTCTCGGAAGCGGGTACCGATAAGTCCAAACTCATCTCCGCAACGATATGGCTGTCGGATATGAGCACTTTCAATGAAATGAATGAAGTATGGGATGCCTGGGTCACCCCGGGCGACACACCGGCGCGAGCCTGTGTTGAGTCCAAACTGGCGGCACCCCAGTTCACAGTCGAAATCGGAGTCA
>JAERSQ010000246.1 GCA_016845525.1 Pseudomonadota bacterium | reverse complement strand
CAGAAATTACTCTGGCACTCGGCTTCGTTCAGCCGCTCGGCGGCGACGCCCGATGGCCCGTTATGCGCTGTTGTGATCAGTTCCACTTTTTCATCCTTCCCGCTAATCGCTCCAACTAACCTCTACTTTCCCAAAGACCCTGCCGGCAGTGCCCGCCGTTCCAGCCGTAAAATCGGGCACAGCAGGCTGGCCCCGGATTCGCCTGAATCCAGGGCCCCTGCTTTTGCCCTATAGATACAGCTTTAAAACAAGGCCGGCTTTGGCCTAAAAGGCCGCGTCCCAAACCGCGTGAGACCAGGCGCCTGAAGGCGCTTTTGAGATGACAGGGTCAGACCCGCCACTCATCAACGTCGCTACCGTACGCTCATAGTCCCCTTCGACAAGCTTGCCGCCGCCCGCCGTGAGCTTGTTGATCTCACCCATCATCCGACGCTGGTGTTTTTCAGTCTGGGCGCCGGTCTCATCGTTCTCCAGCACGATGTCCGCTGCCGCATCACTGTTCTCCCGGGCCCAGGCCCAGCCTTTCATAGAAGCACGGACAAAGCGAGCCATCTTATCGACGAACGCCGGGTCGTTCAGGTTGTCTTCCAGGACATACAAACCATCCTCAAGCGTTGCGACACCCTGGTCTTCATATTTGAAAGTGACCAATTCGTCGGAGCCAAGACCGGCATCGATAATCTGCCAGTACTCGTTATAGGTCATGGTCGACACACAATCCGCTTGCTTCTGGAGAATAGGGTCGACGTTAAAGCCCTGCTTTAAGACCGTCACACCCTGAGCGCTGCCGTCGGTCGCTACACCCAACTGGCTCATCCAGCTCAAGAACGGATATTCATTCCCATAGAACCAAACCCCCAGGGTTCGACCCGGAAAATCGGATGGCGTTTTAACGCCGCTGTCCTTGCGGCAGGTCAGCATCATGCCGGAACGCTTAAACGGCTGCGCAATATTCACCAGTGGCAGTCCCTTTTCGCGCGATGCCAAGGCAGAAGGCATCCAGTCAATGATGACGTCCGCACCGCCGCCCGCAATCACCTGCGGAGGCGCCACGTCTGGTCCACCCGGCTTGATCGTGACATCAAGTCCTTCTTCTTTGTAAAAACCCTTGTCTTTGGCGACGAAGTAGCCAGCGAACTGCGCCTGTGTCACCCACTTCAACTGCAGGGTGACCTTATCAGCCGCCAGGGTCACGGAACTGGCCATACCTATTGCAGCTGCCAGGATGAGGGTCGTAATGTTGCGTCTCATAGTTAACCTCCTCTATTTGGTTGAACGTGCCCCCAAAGGGGCGTCTTTACGGCAATCTCCGGAGAGACGGGTGCCAAAATGTTGCCCGTCTTTCCGCAACTGCCAGTAAACCATAGAACACTGATCCAGACACCGCCGCAAGCGCGATTGATGCCCAAACCATCTCCATATTCATTCTTCCGACCTCGGTCGAAATTCGAAATCCCATCCCAACGATGGGTGTACCAAAAAACTCCGCAACGATGGCCCCGATCAGCGCCAAGGCAGAGTTGATCTTGAGTGCATTGAATATAAACGGCAGCGCGGTGGGCAGTCGCACCTGGGCGAATGATTGCCAATGGCTCGCGCCAATAGAGCGCATCAGGTCCAATTCCATAGCTCCGGCGCTGCGAAGCCCGCTCATGGTATTCACCAGCATCGGGAAAAAGGTCATGATGACGACGACCGCTGCTTTGCTCTGCCAGTCGAATCCGAACCACATCACCATAATCGGAGCAATCCCGATAATCGGGATTGCGCTGACCAGATTGCCCACCGGCAGCAGTCCCCGACCCAAAAATCCCCATCGGTCTGCGGCCAATGCCGCGGCGAATCCGGCAAGATTCCCGATGACAAATCCGGGGATGACGGCACGCACCACCGTCTGTTGGAAATCCGCCGCAAGAATGTTCAGCGATCCGCTGATGGCATCGCCTACGAGGCCCGGCGAAGGCAGCAATACCCGCGGGATTCCAAACCCGATGGTAATCAGTTCCCAAAGGGCCAAAAACCAGACACCGAAGATCCCAGGCACGATGATGCGGTACGTCATCTGGAGCCATGCTTGCTTGGGTTTGCCCTGGCTGAACCGCTGCATCACGTGCCAGACGGCAAAACCCAGTGAGATTGCCAGCAGCCAGAATCCGGCCTGGGCGGAGCCGCTAACCGACTCCTGGTGCACCAGATCGAGCGTGCCCAAAAGCGCTGTGCCCAGCAGTGCCAACTGGCTCGCGCGACTCCATAACGATGGCCTCGACCCGAAAATGGATAGCACCAGAACGCCCGCAAGCGAACCGGCTGTAACCCAGATCCCCGCGAGGTCATCCCATTTCACTTCCGGCGCAGGCGCGCCGAAAAATGCGCCCACCAGCAACAAAGCACCCACCAATACTGATCCGGGAATCTGCCGCGCGCCGACGTTCATGCCGCCACCGCCTGGCCGCCGTTTAATTTGCGCAGCGCAATCCTTTCCAGGCGTCCGACTGTCGTCACCAACAGTGCCGATACGACCGAAGCGACTATCAGCGCTGCCCAGATCATCGTAATCTGGCCGTAGTAGGAACCGGTGAGAAGACGGGCACCCAATCCTCCCTGTCCGCCTGTGGGCAACTCAGCCACGATTGCGCCGACAACACTCAAGGCGATGGCCACCTTCAGCGACGCGAACAGGAACGGAATGGAAGCGGGCAGACGCAGCTTGAAAAAGACTTGGGTCGGGCTGGCGGAGTAGGTGCGCATCTGATCTATCAGTATCGGTTCAGGTGATCGAAGTCCCTTAACCATGCCGACCACGACCGGAAAAAAGCACAGGTACATGGAGATCACCGACTTTGGGAAAAGTCCCGTGATTCCGACTGAGCCCAGCACCACGATGATCATCGGTGCGAGTGCCAGAATGGGAACGGTCTGAGAAGCAATAATCCAGGGCATCAGGCTACGGTCGAGCGTGGTGACGTAGACGATCCCGATGGCCAGCGCAATGCCGAGAAGCGTCCCGAGTGCAAATCCCAACAGCGATGACGACAATGTGATCCCGGCGTGGTACACCAAACTGCGCTTCGAGGTAACACGCTTGTCGAGCACGGTCTTTTTGAGTTCAACGCCAACCTGGTGCGGAGCGGGCAGCACTGGTCGCTCCATCTTCCACGCATCTTGTGCCAATCGACTGATATCCCAGTCGACTCCCTTTTTTTGATAGCGGTCAATCAACTGGGTGCTGTTCAGGTAAACCGCTCCCGCGTACCAGATCACAATCAGGCTCGCCACTACCGTGAGTACCGGCAAAAATGCCCCCTGATGGACCAGACGATCAATCATCGTCATAACTGTGTCCCGCCTTCAGGCCCTCACGCACTCGATGGGCGATCTCAAGAAATTCGGGTGTCTCGCGGATATCCAGGGTCCGCTCCTTTGGCAGATTGCAGGAAATGACATCCATCACCTTTCCGGGTCTTGGAGACATCACCACAACGCGGGACGACAGGAATACCGCCTCCGGAATGGAGTGGGTCACAAAAACGACCGTTTTACCTGTCTTTCGCCACAGCTCCAGTAGCTGCTGATTCAGGTGGTCCCGGGTGATCTCATCCAGCGCCCCAAAGGGCTCATCCATCAGCAACAACTCGGGTTCGACGCTTAGGGCCCGGGCGATGGAGACGCGTTGCTGCATGCCGCCGGATAACTGCCAGGGATATTTGTTCTCAAAGCCGCTGAGGTTCACGAGATCAAGATATTGCGCACACCGTGCTTCGCGCTCCTGCCGCGAGACCCCCATGATCTCGAGCGGCAACATGACATTGCGCCGCACCGTTCGCCATGGGTACAACGCTGGTGCCTGAAAGACGTAGCCGTATGCCCTGCTCTCACGAGCCTCCTGCGGACTGACGCCATTGACCTGGATTTCTCCGCCGGTGTGCGTCTCGAGATCGGCAATCACCCTGAGCAACGTTGTCTTGCCGCACCCTGATGGGCCGATCAGCGAGATAAATTCTCCCGGCGCAATGTTGAGATTTATGTTCGCAAGTGCATGTACGGGTCCGTCATCCGTACTGAACTCCAGCGACAGATCGCTGGTGTGTACGACCGCAGAGCTCGTTTGCACTGCCTGAGTCACTGGCTCGTTCCGCCGTGCCACTTAGCCGTCGCTGCGTCCGGCCTTGGACAAGACGGCACGAAACATGACGTTTGCCCCGGCCGTCGACCATTCAGGCTCGATGTCTTCCACTTCGTTGTGGCTGATTCCATCAATACAGGGGATAAACACCATCGAGGTCGGAGCGGCATGGGCAATAAAACAGGCATCATGGCCGGCACCCGTGACGATCTTGCGGGCGCTGTACCCACAGGCCTGTGCAGCCCCGTCGACAGCCTCGACGCAGCTCTGATCAAACGGGACGGGCGCATAATAAAAGATCTGCTCAAGATCAAACGACAAACCGCCCTCAGCGGCGATGCGCTCTACCCCGTCACGGATGGCCTGATCCATTTTTGACAGGACTGCATCGTCGGGATGACGAATATCGATGGTCAGAAAGACCCGTCCCGGAATGACATTCCGGGAATTCGGATGGACATTCACCATGCCAACGGTCGCACAGGCCAGTGGCGCGTAAGCATGTCCGGTCTCGTTCACGAGACTGATCACCTTTGCCGCTCCCAACAGGGCATCCTGGCGCCGGTCCATCGGCGTTGGCCCCGCATGGGACTCCTTACCGGTTAACTCCAGTTCATACCATCGTTGCCCCTGGGCATCCGTCACGACACCAATCTCGATGCCTTCCTCTACGAGGATAGGCCCCTGTTCGATGTGGGCCTCGAAATAAGCATGCAGCGGCCGACCCATCGGTTCATCACCGGCATAGCCGATGCGCTCCAGTTCTTCACCCATGGTCTTGCCCTCTTCGTCCGCGCGCGACAGGCCATAGTCCAGGTCATAAATACCGGCAAAGACACCAGACGCCACCATGGCTGGCGCGAAACGACTGCCTTCCTCATTGGTCCAACACGCTGCCTCGACGGGGTGCCGGGTTTGAATGCCATGATCATTCAGGCTGCGGATCACCTCCAGTCCGGTCAGTACCCCATAAACGCCATCGAACCGTCCGCCGGTCGGCTGGGTATCAAGGTGACTGCCTGCGACAACGGGCGGCAAATCAGGATCGGTGCCTGGCCGGCGAGCAAAGATATTGCCCATCTTGTCGACAGAGATGGTGCAGCCTGCATCGCGGCACCACTTTACGAAAAGATCCCGCGCCTCTCGGTCGAGATCCGTCAACGCCAGCCGGCAGGACCCGCCTTTCTCGGTGGGGCCAATCTTGGCCATCTCCATGATCGAATCCCACAGGCGTCCCCCGTTAATCATCTGCTCATCCCCCATGCTCACTCTCTCCTCAGTCTGTTCCTTTCGATTGGTAGTTGGGTTACCGATCAGTTTAAATCTGTTAAAGGACCATAGGTCTCAGGCCGCCGATCCCGAAAAAACTGCCACGTATCCCGGACCTGCCGCACCATATCCATATCCATTTCGTGGATCAAAAGCTCGTCCTGATCTGGACTCGCCTGCGCTTCAATCTGGCCCCTTGGGTTCACGAAGTAACTCGAGCCGTAGAACTCTCCGATATTCCAGGGTGCTTCAGTGCCTACCCGGTTGATTGCTGCGATGAAGACGCCGTTGGCTGCTGCTGACGCCGGCTGTTCCAGTTCCCAGAGATACTGTGACAAGCCGGCGACCGTTGCCGAAGGGTTGTAGATGATTTCAGCGCCCGCGAGCGCCAGCGCGCGCCAACCCTCGGGAAAGTGGCGGTCATAGCAAATATAAACGCCGATCCTGCCATAGGCGGTATTGAATACCGGCCAATCGGAAGCGCCCGGCTTAAAGAAGAACTTCTCCCAAAAGCCTGCAACGTGCGGCAGGTGTGTCTTGCGGTACTTGCCAAGGTAACTTCCGTCCGCGTCGATCACGGCTGCGGTGTTGTAGTAGACCCCTGTCATCGCCTCTTCATAGATCGGCACAATAATCACCATATTGTGCTTCTTGGCATATTCCTTCATTAAAGAAACCGTGTGGCCATCGGGAATCGGCTCTGCGGCGGCGTACCATTTCGCATCCTGACTGGGGCAAAAATAAGGTTGGGTGAATACTTCCTGAAAACACAATACCTGCACCCCTTCGGCGCCGGCCTTGTCGATCAGCGGCAGGTGAGCCTCCAGCATTGCATCCCGAATCTTTTCGGGAGTGTCCTCGGTGGATCCCTTGAGGCTCATCTGGATCAAGCCTGATTTCAACTTGCTCATCGTTTGCTCCTTGGTGTTATCTGTAGTTCGTTCACTATCGTTGACTCACTGGCAGGCTATGGTCGCTGCCGGGCTACCTATGCGGACGGTAAGGGTGCTCGCGCATCACGCGTTAGGCCCAGACCGCGCACAAGTGCCTCGACAACATCCCCCGTTGCGTCCGTGTAGATCTCCCGATCGTAATCCTTGGCGCCGGTCACCGCCTGGATCTGAGCCTCGAAGTCGGCATAGGTTTGCGTAACAGCCCAAATCATGAAAAAAGCATGCGCGGGGTCAATTTTTGCCATCAGACCCTCCTGTTGCCATTTTTTAAACACCTCGCCCTTCTCCTCCACCCAGAGCCGAAGCTCGCCGCTCAAGTGATCGTTGATGACTGGAGCACCGCTGATCACTTCCATGGCAAAAAGTCGGGAGGCTTCCGGATAATTTCTTGAGAGCGCTAATTTTCGATTGACATATTGGCGGATAGCCTTTTCAGGGTTGCCGTCTACGGCGACATTGCCGAGCGCCTCGAGCCAAAGACTGAGAACCTGTTCTATGACGACCCGGTAAAGAGTCTTCTTGGTCTTGAAGTAATAGAGGACATTACCTTTGGGGATCCCCGCGTTACGGGCGATCTCTTCTACGCGGGCCCCGTCGTAGCCTTTTCGGGAAAAAACAACGGTCGCCGCGCGGATAATTCGCTCGCGCTGCCGTCCTCCTACGCCGGTGCTATTGCCGTTCGCGTCGAGCCGGCTTGACGTCGGGCGATGATGGTCCTGGGATGCCTCCATAACGAGGCCATTGTGAACCGGGACTGACCGAATGGTCAACTTTTGCCCCAACCCCGGGGTGCCATTTACAACCTAACTCCCCAGCAGGGTTTTCCCATGTTCCTGTCGAAACCGCCCGATGGCATGCACAAACAGGACTGAAATGACAACAACACCCCCGATGATCGACCGAATGCCCGGGTTCTCTCCAATCACCAGCCAAACCCAGAAAGGTCCCAGTACCGACTCCAACAGTCCGAGCATGGCCGCTTCGGGGGCGGGGAGATAACGCGGACCGATCGTAATCAAGGCAATGGCTAGGGGAAGCAGCACGCTCCCGCCGAGGATAAGCGCGCCCCACTGCTGCGGACCCATCTCGGGAAACCCTGCGAAGAAGGCGCCAATTACGCCGGCGACCAACAGTCCCAAAACCACCGCTGGAATCATGTTGAACTGTCGACGGCCCCGCACAACAGCAAAACTCAAACCGAGAATCGCCGCGTTGACCAACGCAAGCAGATCTCCAATCCATTGGCCGCTTTCCAGGCTTCCGCTCGCCACAATGATCAACCCGCCCGAAACACACAAAATCGCAATCTGCGTCGATCGGGAGACTGTCTCCCCAAAAAGCATTCTTGAGAACACCGCGGCAAGTAGTGGTGTGCAAGCGAATATCACGAGGACATTGGCAACGCTGGTATAGGAAAAGGATGCATAGAACGTCAAGGATGCACAGGCCTGAAGCCCGGCAAAAAACACGCCCCAACCACCGAGCCGTCTTAGCGCATTCAAGATTCCGCCGGACACAAAAAACGTATAACCCAGCAAGAGTACGATGCCGGCCAGCAAGCCTCGGCCGCAGGCCAATGTAAACGGGTCGACTGCGGTCAGCCGAATCAGCAGCGCATCCGGAGTAAACGCAAGCACACCAGCCAGGGTTAGCCAAAACCCTTTTCGATAGTCACTCGACAACGACGCACCTCTCAACGGATTGATCGCTCCATTTGTTGGCCTCTTGTCTAGCCATCGGTGTTTTCCTGGCTCTTGATAAACGCCTCAATACCCTCAGGCGGCACCGGGCCGGCCTGAACCGCTTTCAGTTCTCCTCCGGGCGCGTAAAGCAGGAAGGTGGGCGTGCCTCTTAGAGGTTGGCCGGTCTGCTGGTAGAAGAATCGGGCAACAGCCTCACCTTCGGCTATCAGATTGGGAAAGGTCGCTCCCCGCTCTTCGGCAAAACCCCACGCTTCCATAACAGCGGCCGGACCATCCAGCGAGATACCCAGCACAGCCAGTCGGCCGTCCTTGTGTCGATCGTGAAGCCGGGCTTGTCCGGGCATTTCGTTGGCGCAAATCGGGCAGGTCCATGACCAGATCATCACCACAAGCCAACGGTCTTCGTGAACGTAGTCGGAAAACTGTGCCGCCTCTCCTTCAAGATCGGTAAAGCCGTCTTCGGCGAGGCTTGTCTGGCCCAGGCCAATCAGCGCCAACAGGCCCAGTGCCACCCAGCCGTATTTAACCGGTCGAATACTCATGCAGGCCCCCCCTCTTTTCTGTTTTCGTTACTCGACTCCTGCTTAACCAGCAGGATGCCTAGGACCACCAATCCCATTCCGACCACCGACTTCAGTGTCAGGGTTTCCCCGAAAAGCGGCCAGGCAATAAGGGCTGTGACCGGCGGAACCAGGAAGAAAAGGCTGGCGACCTGGGTCGCAGCCTGAGCGCGCACCAACAGCCACAGCAGCGTCATTGCGCCGAGCGACAGCACGATGACCAACCAGCTCAAGGCAAAGAGAAATTCTCCTGTCCATTCAACATGGCCACTCTCAAACGCAACGGCAATCAGAAGCATAAAAAGAGCCGCTGCCGAAAACTGGATACAGGATCCCGTCAACAGATTCATCCCTGCACAGACCCGTTTCTGATAAATCGTCCCAAGGCTCATTCCCATCACCGCAAGCACGCAAAGCACCACGCCTGTCAGTGTGCTCTCAAGATCATCGACATAGCGCCACGATACCAGCGTCACCCCGATGGTCCCGATCACGAAGCCAATCCATTGGCGGGCCCGCACCGCTTCCCCAAGGACCGGGCCGACCAGAACTGCAGTCAACACGGGCTGCATTCCGACAATCAGGGCGCTATCGCCCGCTGTGACGCCGAGACTGATCCCGCCAAAAATGCCGCCAAGATAAATCCCGTGGACCAATAGCCCTACTGCAGCTATGTGAAGCTTGGCCTGGCGACCCTCCGGCCATGGGGCTGCGGTCATCCATGCGACCGCCGCCAGGATCGCTGCCACTGCAAGAAACCGAATCGCAAGAAACGTAGCCGGCTCAGCATAGGGCAACCCCATCTTTGCCCCAATAAAGCCTGTACTCCAAAGCACAACAAACAACGCCGGCGCGCCAAAAAACAGGAGGTTCGCCGGCGTTGCGGAAGAAGTTTTCTTTGCAGACAAAAACAGGGTTTCGATAAAATTACGCAGTGCGTAGTCTATTGCAAGATCTGTCTAACCGCAGGTCGATATCCCTTACCGCATCCCACGGCGTCGGTCTTTTGACGCCATCCATGTTTACCGGAATCTACCCATGAGTGATAACCCGTTTGTCAGCGTCGTGACTGAGCACACTTTTGATGATGAGGTGATCGAAAGCTCTAAGACCACTCCCGTGCTAGTGGACTTCTGGGCTGATTGGTGCGGGCCCTGCAAGATGCTGATGCCGATACTGGATAAACTGGCGCTCGAATACGAAGGCAAGTTCCGCGTGGCCAAAGTGGACACGGAGAATGAGCGGGAACTCGCGGCCAGCCAGGGGATCCGCAGCCTTCCGACCGTGAGAGTGTTTCGGGATGGCACCGCGGTAGATGAATTTATGGGCGCGCTGCCGGAAAGCGGCGTCCGGGAATTTATTGAACGCCATCTTCCCCGGCCGGCAGACGATCATCTGGCCAGCGCAGCGGCGCTCGCAGACGATGGCAACCTGCAAGGCGCCATTGCGCTGCTGAACGAATCCCTGGAGGCGGATCCTGACTACCTGAAACTTCGCCTACGCCTCGCAAGCTATCTGCTCGAAGCTAAAGATACGGAAGGCGCAGCGAAACTGCTCCGGAGTGCTCCACTGGCCGCCGCCCAGGACCCAGAGGTCAAACAGCTTCGTGCGCGAATTGAACTTGCGCAAAACGTTGATGCCACTGTCGATATTCAGAGTCTGAAAAACCGGGTCGAACAATCACCGGATGACCTTGAGGCCCGCGTGGCTCTGGCACGATGCGCGTTGCAGGAACCCGATCAGCTTGACTCCGCCATGACGCAGTACCTCGAAATTATTCGGATGGATCGTGGTGGCGAGTCCGCCCAACAAGCGCAGGCGACCTTGTTGCAGATATTTGAGAGTCTTGGCGCACAGGATGATCGAGTCAGACGATGTCGCCGGGAACTTGCACGAGCACTCAACTGACGTTGAGTCCTTGCTACCCTCTCGGGTGATGAGAGCTGTGCAGTGACTGCAACCTCGCCCGGGCGACGTGAGTGTAGATCTGCGTTGTCGAGAGATCAGCATGCCCGAGCAGCATTTGCACGCTCCGAAGATCTGCCCCATGGTTCAGAAGATGCGTCGCAAATGCATGGCGCAAAGAATGCGGCGAAAGCGATGAGTCGATCCCCGCGAGGGCGCTGTATCGCTTGATCAACTGCCAGAAGGCCTGTCGTGTCATCGGCTGACCCCGACGTGTCAGAAATACCGCGCCGCTTTTGTGTTCGCCGAGCAACGATGGCCGGGCAGTTTGAAGGTATTCGCCAAGGCGGCTCGTGGCCTCATCTCCCAGAGGCACGATACGCTCTTTTCCACCTTTCCCCGTGACCCGGACGAGCCCTGTTGTCAGGTCGAGTTCGTTGAGTGCGAGCGCCACCAGTTCTGACACTCTTAAACCGCTCGCATACATGGTCTCCAGCATGGCCCGATCCCGCACACCCAAGGTCGTATTCGGGGGAGCGGCGAGCAGTTTTTCGACGCTGGCTTCGGTGACGGCTTTAGGCAGCGGCCGACCCAGACTCGGTGAGCGGACATCCGATGTTGGATCGTCCTGAATCAATCCCTCGCGAAGAAGATATCGATAAAACCGACGCAGGGTGGAAAGCCGGCGGGCCGACGACCTGGGGCTCAACCCCTGGCGGACATTTGCCGCAAGGTAGCCGAGCACCTCTGCCCGACTCGCCGCCTCAAGGGCGAGGCTTTTTTTTCCCAGCCACGCTTCGAAGGCAGCCAAATCGGCTCGGTACGCGTTTAACGTATTTCCACTTAGTCCGGACTCCAGCCAAACCGAATCCAGAAACTGCTCCGAAACCATGGAGGCCGCACGCTTATTGCCCTTCATGGCGAAACGCCCCGATTCCGCTGCCGTTGCAGCTGCGCGAGCCGGTATCGGAGCTTTGCCTGCATTTTGGGATCCGGCGAACTCCCTAAAAGCGCCTTGTAGACCTTGGCGGCGTCGTCAAAAAACAACCCCGTTTCTAGAGCCTGGGCGGCCTGGTACAAAGCACTTTTTTCCCAAAATGGATTCTGCTCGCCGGCGAGACGGGCCGACTCCAGATAGTAGGCCGCTGCCAGCGCAAAGTTACCGACTGCATACCAGGACTGGGCTGACCAGAAAAAAAGTTCACGTCGGTGACCTTCCGTCTGAGCCAACGGCGCGGCGATCTCGAACAAGGTCAATGCCAATTGATGTTCCCCAATAAACTGCAGATCAAACATGATTTGCATCACTCGATCCAGACTGTCCGGGGCCATCTGCTTGATGCCGGACAGCCACTCGCCAAGCTGCTCGGCTCCTCTTTGGGCCTCTCCACCTAAAATAAAGATTCGGGCCGTACGAACCGTCCATGCACCGTGATCCACCCCGGTGGGAGGCGCGTCTATCAAAGACTGCAGCTGTGCGGCCAACGGCAGGTCATCCCGGCGCAATGCGTCGTCCACAAGGAGCATGATGGCCTCCGCCGGTAGCTGTTCGACATCCATTCCGAGGCCGCTGTCGATAAAGAACATCGGAATCAGGTGACTAAGATCAGCCTCCATCAGATGCCGCATCAACCAGAGCGAAAGGGCACCCGACAGCGCCGAACCGGGTGTTTGTAACAACAGCGTTACGGCAAGCGCCCGGCGCCTGATATCACTTTGCGAGACGGGTTGGTTCAAATATGTCGTAATCCCATCCGGCTCATCAAGCGAAAGCCCCTCCTGGCTAAACAGAGACTCCGCAAGCTCGGAGTAGGTCTCGACAAGTCGCGCCATCGAATCAAGCTGCAAAAACGCGGGCAGCGAAGCGGTGCCCTGAGCAAGCGTCTCCAGGGCAAGGGCCCGGGTATTTGCATACTTCGGAGTGTCAGCGATCTTGGCGATCATGGCGGAACGCAACGCAGTCGCACCGATATCGTCTGCGGGAATTTTTATTTGACCGATTGCAATCAATGCAGCACCGGAAGGGATCAATCTGGCCTGCCAACTGGCCAGCACTTCCCACAGTCGTGCCTCAATCGAAGACAATCCTTTCAATATCGCCGCTGCGGCCTGGGGCTGATCGGCCGCCAACGCGATCGAGGCGTGAAGCACCAGCCAGGAAGGCTGGTCCGGCGAGTACTCAAGACTCACGGCCTCCGCCGCTCTCAGCGCTTCGGTATAGCGGCCCTCGTTAAAATAGGCCCGTACGATCCGTTCGACGACCTGCTGGCGGATACCGCTGTCATCGGCAATCTCATCGCGGAGTGTCTCAAACACCTTGCGGGCTTCGTGAGGCAGGCCACTGCGAAGCAGGATATCTCCCAGCCGAAGCCCGAGTTCGAGCCAAAGCGCCCCTTGCGCTGTCGCCCAGGCGTCCCTGACCTCGCCGTGCAGTTGGGTCAGTTGCTCTTGCCGTTCCAGCAGATGCCAACGCCTGCGCTGCCTCTCGGCAAAATCTCTGCTCACTGTCAGCGAAGAATCGTCAAGGAGATGCAGTCCTAACTGATCAAGGCCCTGGCGCTTCAACGCAAACAGGGTCTTTTCGCCAAGAGTCAGTTGAAAGCCGGGTTCTGCCGGACTGCGGCCTTCGGCATTCGATCCGATTAGCGGGTGCAGCGCCCCCTCCTCCTGAAGAAGGGTATCGAAGTTAAGGTTTAACGAGGGCCTTGGGCCATCGTCTGCCTGAATCGAATCAGGAGAATGGTCGGCACTCGGGTTGGGCGCCGAATCAGGGTCGGCAGCATACAGGGAGAGTGAGAATAACCAGCCGAGCACGAACCCAAGGCGCCGCAGCTTCAAGAGATATCCGGAAGACACGGGCACAGTACTAGCCCGGGGTCGCCGGGGCAAACCCGGCGCGGTCCATTCAGTACGCTGGCAGGTTGTCACCGGGTTCGGGGGCATTACCCCCAGGCTCAGGATTTGCTCATAGCCCGCGAAGCCGGGCTTCGATACAAACCCGGAAACGAAATCAGGAAATCTTTTCCCGAATTCGGGCTGATTTGCCTGTACGCCCGCGAAGATAGTAAAGCTTCGCCCGACGCACTGCGCCGCGACGACGGACTTCGATTCCTGCCACCAGGGGGCTGTGAGTCTGAAAGACCCGCTCAACCCCTTCGCCGTAGGAGATCTTCCTGACAGTAAAAGAAGAGTTCAGGCCGCGGTTTTTCCGGGCAATCACCACGCCCTCAAAGGCCTGGAGTCGCTCACGGGAACCCTCCTTCACCTTAACCTGCACACGAACCGTATCGCCCGGACCAAAGTCGGGAATATCGGTTTTGATCTGCTCGTTCTCGAGCTGCTCGATAATGTTGGTCATCACGAACTCTCCTGTCCTTTCAATTGCAATTGCGCCTTAAATTCATTCAGAAGAAGACACTCTTCTTCATTCAGTCCCTTTTTCTCCAGCAGGTCAGGCCGGCGAAGCCAAGTCTGACCCAACGCCTGCTTCAGTCGCCATCGCCGGATCGCCTCATGGTTTCCGCCAAGAAGCGTTTGAGGTACTTTCTGCCCCTCAAACTCCTCTGGCCGGGTGTAATGCGGCCAATCCAGCAATCCGGAGCCGAAAGAGTCCGCTTGGGCTGATTCCTCGTTGCCCAGCACGCCTGGCAAATATCTTACCAACGCCTCGATCAGCACCATCGCGGGCAACTCTCCACCCGCTACAACATAATCTCCAATAGATACTTCCTCATCTACTTCCGCGTCGAGGAGTCGCTGATCGATCCCCTCGTATCGTCCAGCCAAGAGCACCAGAGCTGGTTCATTGGCCAGCCGCTCGACAGTCGCCTGATTAAGCGGCGCGCCTTGCGGACTCAGTCCAATCACCCTGCCCTGACACGCTTGCCGGGCTTCGCGTATCGCCGCCGCCAGCGGCGGCGCCTGCATTACCATCCCGGGGCCGCCCCCGTAGGGTCGGTCATCAACGCGGCGATAATTATCCTCGCAATAATCCCGCGGATTCCAGAGATGAAGTTCCAGAATTGATCGCTGCCGTGCAATTCTGGCGACTCCGAACTCCCCTACTGATGCAACCAGATCCGGAAAGATGGTGACAATGTCTATTCGCATGGCTCATCTACCGGCGGTCACCCGTTTTTTCTATCCAAGCATCGAAGCGCTCAAAGGCCCTAATCTGTCTTTAATGCCCTCTTTGATTGTCCTCTTTACTGCCACCCGCTATCCGCGCCTTCCGGGTCAGAACCGCGGATCCCAGTCAACGATGATCCGGCGTTCTTCAAGATCCACCTCATGAACCCGCTCCGGCACATAGGGGATAAGACGGTCCCGTTCCGATTTCACCACCAAGACGTCATTCGCGCCTGTCTCGAGCAGATGATCCACCGTGCCCAAGCTCTCTCCCTCGAGATTGAACACTGCCAATCCCTCGAGCTGAAACCAGTAAAACTCCCCGTCAGCCGTCGGAGTCAGCCACTCAGGCTTTACGGCAATCTCTGATCCGATCAACGTCATCGCCTGGTCGCGATCATCGCAATGCTCCAGTTGCGCGATCACCCCTTTACCATGACACTGACCCGCGACCAACGCTCGTTCTTTCCAGTCCTCCCTTTGACCTACCAGCCAGCGCGGGTAGTCAAGAATGCCGCCTCGCTTTCGCGAATAGTCAAATACCTTGACCCACCCTTTGACCCCGAAAACCCCATTGATCCGACCCAGAACCACCGGCTGGCTTTTCAGATCAGACATCGCGGCCCGGCAGCTTGCCGTCCGAGAGCGGGAAATCGGTTGCCGTCAGTCCCTGATGGGCGCGAAAGAACCCGAGGACTCTACTGTTTGAGGAACGACGCGACCCGCTCCGAGGGCTGTGCCCCCTGACTGATCCAGTACGCCGCACGATCACGATCCAGGCGCAAAGACTCTTCACCCTTGGCCGCCATCGGATTAAAAAATCCGATGCGCTCAATAAACCTGCCACGGGGTTGCCGACGCCTGTCGGAGACGACGATGGAGTAAAAGGGCCGCTTTTTTGAGCCGCCGCGGGCAAGCCGAATGGTTACCATCTATACAATCCTCTAAAAATTCGCCAAACCATTCAATTTTAACATACAAATGGGCTTCCAAAGAGGAAGATGGCGTTTCATTGCAGCATCGGTGGTCCGCCCCCGGGGAATCCACCTCCTTTCATTTGCGCCATCAATTTGGACATTCCCCCTTTGCCCTTCATTTTTTTCATCATTTTTTGCATCTGGGTGAATTGCTTGAGCAGTCGATTGACCTCCTGCACCTGAGTACCCGACCCAGCCGCAATTCTCCGTTTGCGGGATCCCTTGATGACAGCCGGAAACGCCCGCTCGCCGGGAGTCATAGCGTTAATCATCGCAATAAGCCGAGCGGTCTCACCGCCTCCCATCTGAGCCCGGGCGGCCTGCGGCAACGACGACATACCCGGAATCTTCTCCATCAGCCCTCCAAATCCACCCATCTTTTCGACTTCCTGCAGTTGGTCCCGGAAATCCTCCAGATCAAACCCTTTGCCTTTCTTTAATTTTTGGGAAATCTTGCGGGCTTTTTCCTGATCGACGCTGCGTTCTACCTCCTCAACCAGGCCCACCACATCACCCATACCGAGAATCCGGGACACGACCCGGTCTGCATCAAAAGCCTCCAACGCAGACGCGTCCTCACCGACTCCGAGGAACTTGATCGGTTTGCCGGTTACTTCGCGCACCGACAGCGCGGCCCCGCCTCGGGCATCGCCATCCGTCTTGGTCAGGATCACACCAGTCAACTCAAGAGCATCGTTGAATGCGCCCGCGCTCGTAACAGCATCCTGGCCTGTCATGCTGTCCACCACAAACAGCGTTTCAACCGGGTCAACCGCGGCGTGCAGGGCCTTGAGTTCAGTCATCATGTCGCCATCGACGTGGAGCCGGCCTGCTGTATCAACAATGACCACATCATCCGAACGCACCCGGGCCTGTGACAGCGCGTGTCGCGCTATCTCAACGGGCTCCGCTCCTTCTGAGACAAAGCCGACGCCGTTTTGCTGCGCCAACTGGGAGAGTTGTTCAATCGCTGCGGGTCGGTAGACGTCGACACTGCACAAAAGTACCTGCTTTTTTTCGCGCTCCTTCAGAAAACGGGCCAGTTTCCCGGCAGTGGTTGTCTTGCCTGCGCCCTGCAGTCCCGCGAGCAAAATCACGGCGGGCGGAGTCACCGAAAGATTCAATCCCTCACGCTCGGCGCCCATGAGGGCGACCAATTCATCGTGAACGACTTTAATGACCGCCTGACCGGGGCTGAGACTTCCCAGCACGGTCTCACCTACGGCTTTTTCCCGAACACGCTCGAGGAAACTGCGCACCACCGGCAGTGCCACATCGGCCTCCAGCAAAGCAATGCGCACTTCGCGCAATGCATCCCGGATATTCTCTTCGCTAAGGCGTCCTCGTCCGGTTAGCTCCTTAAAAGTCGCTTGTAGGCGATCTCCTAACTGGGTAAACATTTTTTCTCGATGGGCATCAGATTGCACACTTGCTGGTGAAGACTGCCGGCACGTGGAGGCAGCCGGGTTTAGGCTAGAATCGTCTGTGAATAGAGCGACCCCGTGATTTTACACGCTCACTCTCTCTTAAGTTTATTGCTGCCCGGCTCTTGCGCCCCACACTACCTGACCATGATTCCAATTTTCAGTCTAACGGCCATGCTGCTTTATGCCGGAGCCTGGACGGCACTGCTGCGGTCGCTCACCAGCGATCCTGCCGAGGGGCGAACCCAACGATTTGATATCCTGCTGGCGTATCTCGCGGTGATCGCCCACACACTCGTTCTGCTGCCAACGCTTCTGCTTGAAGCCCAGCCGAATCTCGCGATTGGCAGCACACTTTCCCTGATTGCCCTGATCATTGCGGTGTTGTTCCTGGTCGCACGATGGTTTCAGCCGGTGCAGGGATTGGGGATTCTTATTTTCCCGTCGGCTTTTGTTGGCGCCGGATTAGGCTGGCTGCTGCCAGGACCACTCTACGCATCCAATCTTGGAGGCGCGAGTGGAATTTTTCACATTATCGGTGCAGGTCTGGCATACGCATTATTAAGCCTGGCACTTGCTCAGGCCCTGCTTCTTCACTTCTATGATCGCGATCTCAAGCAAAAACGCAGCGGCGGGCTTTTTAGATCCTTTCCCCCCATCCAGACGATGGAAAAGATTCTTTTTCAGTTGGTCTATTTGGGGTTTACACTGCTTTCGTTGACCTTGTTAAGCGGCGTCCTGTCTTCCGGGCAGATGTTCGGGCAGGCGTTTTTGTTTAACCACCACACCATTCTTTCTCTTCTGGCCTGGGTTAGCCTCGCTGCACTGGTGTCAGGTCGACTGGCCCTGGGCTGGCGTGGAAAAACAGCGGTTCTTTGGACAGGGGCAGGATTCTTTCTGCTCGCGGTGGGATATTTTGGAACCCGTTTTGTACTGGAGGTATTACTCGCTTCCTAGCAGGCATCAACAGCCACTCCAGTCAGATACCCAATCGATCCAGAAAGCCGTACCATCCTACAGAGGCTGACAAAAACCAGGGCTTACCGTAATACAGCGGCCGTGTTCGAAACGGCAGGTCAGACAGGACACTTCGGCCCTCTTCTAACCCCAGCACCTGCTGCCCAAGTCGGGTGCCGAAATAACTCGCCAGGGCGACCCCTGATCCGCAATACCCCATCGAGTACCAGATTCCGTCATGGCGCCCCAAATGGGGCATGTGCTGAAACGTCCACCCAACAAATCCCATCCATGAATGACTGACTTTCGCTTCTTGCAACTGAGGAAAAATAGTCGTCATGTGGTCATGCAAACGAGGCGCACTGATTCGCGGATTGGTTTCGTTGAGCGATACACGACCGCCAAAGAGTATTCGCCGCCCATCGGGTGACAACCGGTAATACACGACGATTCTGCGTGTGTCGACAATCATGCGGCCGCTCGGAATCAAAGATCGCGCTACGGTGTCGCCAAGGTCCTCCGTGGCGATCATGTAGGTGCCGATGGGGAAAACACGGCGCTGCTGCCAGGGGGTAAGGCGGCTGGTATATCCACTCGTCGCGACAACCACTTCTCCCGCGCGAACACGGCCGCGATCTGTATCAACGACAAACCCTGCGCCATCGCGGCTTCGTTCAATAGACGTGGCCCGAGTATGTCCTATGACACTCGCGCCGCTTTCGATGACACGCTCAAGAATTCCCTGATGGTAGGCCGCAGGATCCACGGCAGCATGCTGACACTGCACCAGGCCCCCATGATAAAAACTCGTATCGATTTCAGCCGACTGCTCCGAACGCGGCACCAGAAACGCCTTCATCTCAAGGCCCGGCGGCTGTGATTCGAGTTTATGGGCAAGCTTGTCGTAGTGGCGGGCAGTGTGCGCGCCAAAAAACCGGCCGCAGACGCGGTAGTCACAATCGATTTCTTCATCCTCGATGAAATCGCCAATCCACGACAGAGCCCGCTGCCCCTCACGATGAACGGCAAAGGCCGTTTCGTGCCCAAACTGGCGCTCAAGTGACGCAAAGTCCGGCTTGATGCCGGTTGATACCTGCCCCCCGTTTCTGGAACTGCATCCCCACCCCGGTTCAGCCGAATCAATCACCAGGGTCGCACGACCGCCTCGGGCCGTTTGCAGCGCAGCGCACAAACCCGTGTAGCCCGAGCCGACTATCAGCACATCGACTGTCTCCGGAAGTTGCGCAGGCTCTGCCTGTGATCTGGGTGTCCGCTCCCACCAGAATGGCGATTCACAATAGTCAGAAGAGAACAGACGGCTGGAGTCTTTGCTCATGATTCGGTTCCCGATTCAAGAAAAATCAGAAAGATCGCTGACCTGATAGTCGGCTCCATTAAGCCAATCAGGGGAAATCTCGACCCCCCAACCGGGCTGATCAGTCACGCGGACCATTCCATCACTTACCGTGAACGGTGACTCAACAAACAGACCATCCTGCCAAGGATAGTAATCCAAACCCTCAATCGAGAATTCAAGATACTTCCCTGCATTGGGAATCACC
>JAERSQ010000245.1 GCA_016845525.1 Pseudomonadota bacterium | reverse complement strand
TATGACAGAAGCCTGGTTGGCCGAAAATGGCATCGGGCCAGAGGCCGTTGGTCTTGCCAGAGTGCTTGGATTCACATGGCTTGGAATCGTTGTTGTCTTAATCAGAACCTTTATCAGTGGCCCGGCAGGAACTAGCGCTTTCTTTGTCGCGCTGGTCATTGCCCAAATAGGTATCTTCCTTAACCTCTGGCACCAGTACTTTACGTTGGATCCTACGCGTGCGGCGTCCATCATTGATGATGCAGGTATCGTTACAGTGCTTACCGCCCTGCTGCTGTTCGGCTGGTCAAGAATCCGCTCTAAAACCTGATCAAAAAAGAATTAACAGCGCGCCAACGCGCACATTAAAAAACCCCGCTTCGGCGGGGTTTTCTTTTTGTGCTATTCGCCAGAACGTCAAGTGTTATGGATTCAGTGGTTTTCCTTGAAGCGCCGAGCGGGCTCCTTGGTGCAGATCATTTTGTCCCAGCATCACGGTCGGGTCTATAGCACCTGGCAGGCTTGATTGCTGTCGGATGATGGCGTTGGTCACAAGCCAAGCATGGCCCTCTGGAAAATCAGGCTGAGCCAAGAGCATCAAGTCGCCAAAACGGTAAAGCACAACCGCATCAATTGCAGCCTCACCGGCGAATGGCCCAGACCCTGATATCAGCCCGTTGGCGTTTTCGGAAGACAGTAAAACCAGCGGGATCTGTTTGGTTTTGAACAGACTATGGACCCGAACCCAGTCTTTGGCTCGGGCCGGACGGGCACTCGCCTCCGGCAGGACTTCATTAATGGCATCTATCAGAAGAAGAGAATACTCGTAGGTCGGTTGATCAACCCGGGCACTCATGATCAGGAGATGCTCCTGACGATAAACCTGGTACTGACTCCACGGTGAATGTGCCTGAACTTCCCCGATACCCAAAGCGAGAACAAGAAATAACCATCTGAAAGACAACAATGGGCGAGGGACGCGCACTGCGGGTCCCTCGCCCGATACGACGCAGACAGATTTAGAATCGATACTTATCGAAAACATCCAGGTTAAGTACCGCCGTTACGACATAGTTGGGCACATCCACTACCTGACCGACCCTGAGGTCCACTGCCACTGAAGACAATACATAGGCTTGCTCTTTTGTGAGGCCATGATCACTCACCAGATAGTCGATCATCTGGAGCAGTGCGTGCCGCGCAGCTACGGTAAGATCCTCGTTCAGATTTTCAAGGTTCGCTATCTTTTCCCCGCCGAGATAACCGTGTGACGGCGGAATTTCTCCCTTTCCTTTCTTGGGAATCCCAACCGTCTGATAGAAACGTGTCGGCTCCATATCAATAATCTGATCATTGCCCAGTGTCGCTGGCATATCCATGGACGATCCTCGACCCTTGTGAATCTTGGTCACTCTGAGCGTCGTAACAGATCCCATCTCGATCGCTGTGCCTGATACTTCGCCATCGCCTTGTGCGTAGTGAATATCTCCTGCGAAGACACCGCATCCATCAATGAAGCACGGGAAGAGCACTCGGGTTCCTATCTGCATTTGCTGGACATCCATATTTCCACCGTTTTCACGAGGTGGAATCGTGCGCAGACAGTCATCCTTATGGCTGCCGTTGTCTCCACATACGGAGGCAGGCAAGGCGCCCGCGGCAGACGGCCCAAGCACAACGCCACCGGCACCGGCCAGATCCGCCTCACGGGCTTTGATCATTTGTATCTCGGGCTCGCCCGGCATAACTCCTATCGATCCTGGGAACGCCTCATAGGGCACCGTAATCCCGGGCAGTCCTGGCGAGACCGCTCCTGTACGGGTCAGGTGCCAGTTCACAATATAAGGCTCTGTAAAAACATCTCTCAGGAATCCAAAACCCGGAGCAATAACCGTGTAGCCATACTGATCAGGGACGATATCTACGATCTCAACCTCAATCGCGTCTCCGCGTTTTGCGCCATTGATACTCACAGGTCCTGTCATCGGATGCACAAGCCCAAGATCCACTGTGGCGAGATCTGCAGGTACCGAATCGATAGTGAACTCAGAGTCCAAAGCATCGCGGGTATGCAGCACGATCATGTCCCCCACATTGGCTGTCGCAACAGCCGGAATATTCGGGTGATAGCGGTTGAAGCAGTTACTATCGTTTACGCAATGATCCCCCGTCTTCTTGACCTCAACGATAGTCATCCACTGCTGAGATGTCGTATCCGCTACTGAGGGCAGCGCGAATAAAGCAAAGACAAAACTACTCGCAATAGTGAGTTTTCGCATAATCTTCTCTCCTTTGTTTTGCAGTTGCGTTCTAGTGCAATGACACAGTACTCCTAAGAATCCCTTAATACAAGGACTTATGTACTGGTCTATTAAACGGTGAGCTTCGCTGCCAGGATGGTCAGTTAAAACTGGTCGGAATCGCGACCCCTCTGCCAAAAGACCGCGGCCGGGCGAGAGAATTTTGGTTAAATTTGTGGGGGATTTTTTAAACAGATGAAAAGACCCTGATCAACTTCCGGGTCAGATGACAACGACCTCTCGATCAAACTGTGTCAGGCTTTCACAGCCGGAGTCTGTGACAGCAACCGTCTCGCTGAATTCGATTCCCCAACCATCCATCCACATGCCCAGCATCACATGCAACGTCATGTTCTGTTCAAGGACTGTCGGCTCTCCGGCACGCAGACTGACAGTATGCTCTCCCCAGTCTGGCGAATAGCCGACCCCGATGCTGTAGCCAATCCGGCTTTCTTTGATGAGTCCACAGCGGTCCAGTACCCCCTGCCAAGCCCGGTGCACATCGCCCGCCAAAACCCCCGGCCGAATCGTCTGAAGCACTGCTTCGAGGCCTTCGGTCACGGCCTTTGCCGTATCAAAGACTTTTTGCGGGCCCTTGCCTAACTGCACTGTCCGTGCCAAGCCGGCGTTATAGCGCCGATAGGCTCCGCCGAGTTCCAGCGCCACCGTCTGATCGGACTGAAACGGCGCGTCAGTCCACATCGGGTGGGCGGTGGCGGCAGCTTCTCCCGCAAGTATCAAAGGACAAAGAGCAGGGGTATCACCGCCAAAACCCTCAACACCGCTGACCTGTGCGGCAAGCACCTTGGAGACGAGGTCGCATTGACGCATTCCGGGGGCAATGTGTTCACACGCCACAGTCATGACATGGCTGGCAATTTTCGCCGCACTGCGCATCGCCTCGATCTCGGGGTCACTCTTGACTGCGCGAGACCAGTTCACCAGCAGGTCGGCATCGACCCAGGTTGCGCTGGACCACTTCACCTGCATGCGCTCAACCGCTTTAAAAGAAAAAAAGTAGGTATCGCTTTCAAAGCCGATACGCTTTCCCTTTAAATCAAAATCCGCCATTGACTCGGCGATCGCCTCCATCGGATGAACACCGTCGCGCTGAACCAGATCCTCCGCATAGGGGCGGACGCTATCAGCGCCGAGATAGGTCGTAAGCGACACTGAACCTGCATCCATCTGTCGTCCTAGCCAGACCGGCGGATGATCATGCAGCACCAGCATGACCTGCGGCACATAAAAGGACCAGGCGTCAAAACCCGTCAGCCAGTTCATATTGGCCGGATCCCCAATAACCAACGCGTCCAGGTTCTTCTCCGACATCGCACTACGCACTTTTTCCAGGCGGCGCTCGTACTCCGCTAATTCAAAAGCAGGGTTCATGACTAGATTCTCCAGACGCTCGGTATTTGACTACGCTATGACATGTACAGGTCAGTTTTCGCTAAGGTGCGGGATCCGTTAGGTGGAAACTTAACCGACTATACTTGCGCGCGGTCGATAATTTTTAAAACCAGATCTTAACAGCCATGCCCTCCCGTCCGAGACCCGTCATCGTTGCCGCTTCTGTCATCCTCGTGGTGAGCTTTGTGGTGATGCTGCTGGCCTACGGGGTAAGGCACTCATTCCCGGTGTTTTTCCCATTCATTCTGGATGAATACGGTTGGAGCCGCGGCGACACGGCATTCATGTTCTCGCTGCATCTTTTGGTCTACGGGATATGCGCCCCGATTGCGGGGTCACTATCCAGCAGGGTCTCTCCAAAACTGCTTTTGCTCATTGGTGTGATGGTGCTGGGATTGGCTGCGGCTGCGTGCTCGTACGCCACCCGCTTATGGCATTTCTATTTGCTGTTCGGCGCACTCGCTCCAGTGGGACTGGCCTGTGCGGGCTCCCCTATTCTCAATCCCACCATCATGAACTGGTTTGCGCAACGGCGTG
>JAERSQ010000244.1 GCA_016845525.1 Pseudomonadota bacterium | reverse complement strand
TCACCCGACCAGGTTATGGGCTCAGGGACGGGATTGATCGCAACCGGGGCATAGAGTTGGGAGAAAACCGTCGGGGTAATGGAGTCCACGGCTTGGGCGGGAATCCAGCCTTGGCCGCGGTTGACTTCAGCAGAGAGAATTCGTGCACCCGGGGGCAATCCCTTCAACTCAATTCGATAGAACCCAGGGTCAGACTGCAAGGTACTCCGATGATTCGCCTTCGAGCTAACGGTCATATCTGGCAAGAATCCTCCTCGAATCAGAAGATGTTTCCCGGCATTTGTGGTGACTACCGGAAAATCGATTTCTTCTTCACCTGTCGGCAGGTTGTAGCGGACTACTGCGCTTATCGGCGCGCTTGCGGCTTCGGATAGATTTAACCGCAATTGTTTAACAGGATGTTTTCCTCGAACCAGAAGATCCAGGTTCTGTGCGTCGAGGCGGGCCGACGCAATAACCAAACCCAGTCTGGGGTCGTTCTCCAGAAAGATATCGCCCTTGTCACTAAACACCTCACCGACTTTTTCCTCAAGCAGCCGTAGCCATCTATTCACAGAATCCGGCTGGGGGGGATTCAAGTAGGGATCAGAACTGACTTCCTGCATCATTACACGGACTGTTTTTGATACCAGCCTCAGGAATGCTTGATCCGTGTTGTTATCAAAAAACCTATTCAGTGCCTCGCTTCTCGCGCGTATGAAGTCTCCATTGCTATAGAGGGCATTCAGTAAAGAATTCTGAATGAATTCGCTGCGGATGGGCTGCCCGCGAAGCGTGCCATGCCAACCCATTGGATCCCAGACGATCGGGACGAACCGACTGCGCCATGGGTCAAAGTAAATGCGCCAGTTGTGGATTTCGTCAGTGTGCCTTGTCTGTGCCAAAGATTCGAAAGCGGCAAAGCGCCCCCACGCCTCCATATCCATGATCTGGCTTAACTGTTTTTGTGCCGCGGGTAGATGACTTTGTTGGACGAGTTGGATCAAGTGTTCCAACGGAGCTTTTGAAGCCTCTGGATAGTGATTGTTGATTGCGACTTTGTCCCATACCGCAGCAGACCGAAAGAGGGAGTCGGTCGGCGCACCGGGCCCGAAACGGTCCTTCCCAACTATTTCACCGCGGTAGATATCACCCGGCATCAAGGCTGCATTGCGAAGAGTCAATTCCTTGATCTGCTCGACGAGAGTGTGCACACCTCGGTCTTCGCCGTTAATGACCAGTCGGACGAGTTCGGTCTTGGGTGCCAGGACACCCATCATCTCTGCGAGCCGATAGGAAAGGTAATTATTTACCTGCTCTTGGGTCCGAGGCGACAGCAGATTAATCGAGCGGATTCCATCGAAAAGAGACTTCTTGGAAGTCTTGATCCGAATGGATTTCTTGTCCCAAGCCCATCGATAAAAGGTATCGCCACGGTATTTCACTTTGACTTTGCTTAATTTGCCATCCTGAATAATCCGGCCTGCCACGTAGTTAAATCCGGACTGCGGCATGTGGGACTCAAGCTGGGCAAGATTTGCCTCGGGAATGACGATATAAAGCGATCTCAGATTTGACGCTCCCTTGCGAAATGCCTCCAAGGATTTAACCCTGGAAAAATTTGCGAGATGATTGACTTCATAACGGGCGATACGGTCGAATCGCAGCTCCTCTCTCTCGCTTCCATAACGCACACTGTAGGTATAGGTTCGATCTGCGGCGCGATACAAAATATAGCCCCCAACAAGGCTTATCGGCACTGTGATAACCCAGGACCAGAGAAAGATTTGCCTAACGTAGCGAATCACATCATGTTTCATCGAATAGATCACTCAAACTGAACTCGCGCCCTAGGATGACAGCTTTCACCTCAAGATGGAGAACAGCCGGAAGTTTCGCATCTGGATTTGCCTGCCCAACTATTTCGACCGGGAGCCAAAAAAAAGGGTCATTCCCTCCGTACGAGACCAGACTCCCTCCTTCATAGCGCATTTGAGACAACCTGACCTCTTTGAAGGCGATCTTCTGCTTTTCGCCTCCGATGCTTAATTTAAGATCATGTATGCGAAGATGAGCTGTCGGTGGGAAGTCTATCCGGACTCTAGTCGTATTCGCGGGAAGATCAAACTGAAGCGTGGTTCGCACACCCACACCAGGCGAAAGAGGAACACGGGTCGACCTGCTTTGGGAAAAGAAATCAGAATCTGATGTCGTCCAAAAAATCTGCCAACCACTTATGAGATGGCTCATTTTTGATCTCACTATCTTGGTGGCGGCCTCGACCTCTCCGAGATCAAGATAGGCAGCCGCAAGAAAGTGTCGCAGGTACAGATTTTCAGGGAAATCATGGTAGTTTGATATCAGTCCTTTCAGGCCTTCCTTCTCTCTACCCGGAATATGGCGAATTCCCTCTAGCCAAAATGCGCGCGCGTCCAGATCCCGATCATTCAATACCAGCCAAGTTTGCGCCCACTTCACCAATTCTTCGTAATCGTTTCGTTCCCGCAGGGTTGTACAAAGACGAGCAAGTATTCTTCGTTTCAAGTGGTAGGCTCGGTCACCTGGCCGCAACTGATCCCACGCGGACGATTCCAGAATTCTGATAAGAGTATCTGGATTTCTATCTAACTCCTCGTCAGCCAGTGCAGCCCGCCCCTCATCGTTTAGAGATTCCATGTGGTGCGTGATCCAGAAATCTCGGATATTGTTGAGAAGGTCGTCTCTTGTGTTCTCTGCAAAAAACAAGATGAGAACGACGGCTGCAAGCACGGCAAAAAAGCTATTGGCGCCTACTTTAAGAGAAAATTTGCTGGGCATGCCTATAGGTTAGCGTAATCTTGAGGAAACAGGTCGGATAAAAGAAAGCAGCCAAACCGTTACGGTGGACTACAACAGGCACGTGGTGACATCATCGTATTTTAGTAGCAGTTTGCAACATCTTCCTCCCACGATGGAAGATTGCCAGATGATTCGCTACACCGTCAGGGTTTTTCAGACTATTTTGGCCGGATCTCAGCGCGGGAGATAGCAAACAAAATATTGAGTAATCAGCATCGCGGATTTGAGACGATCGCTGAGCCGGTAGAGCGCGTGACATAGCACCTTCAAAGTTCTCTACTGGTGCGCGACCATCAAGTCTGCTTCAAAATTTCCTTCAACTCCTGCGGCGTTACGAAAACAGTGATAAGGGTCTACAAAATGCACACACCATTCAGCCATCGTTTGCGGCTAGCCCCATCTTGGCTTCGTAGCGGGCGAGAGTTTTCCCTGCGCCCCAATCATTGCCCTTGAGCGCGCGCTGAATCGCAATCAGATTATCGTCTCGTATGCGTTCGAGTTCCCGCGGGGTCAAGCCGGCGGCCTGCTTTTCACATTGGTCCCCCACCTCATTGACGAAGTCATCGGTCAACTCAGGCACATCCATCAGTTTGGTCCAGGGCCATTTAAGACACGGACCAAACATGGCCAACATCGCCCGCATACCTCCTTCGCCGCCAGCCAGGTGGAATGTCTGCATCGTGCCCATCTGCGCCCAGCGCAGTCCCGGACCGTAAGCAATAGCCGCATCGATCTCGTCGGCCGTGGCTACCTTGTCATGAAGCAGCCACAGTGCCTCGCGCCACAGAGCTTCCTGCAGGCGATCGGACAGAAAACCTTCTATCTCAACCCGGCAATGCAGCGGATGCATTCCGATGTCTGTAAAAAATGTTTTACCCCATTCGATGTATTTGTTGTCGGTCTGTTTGCCCGCTACAAGCTCCACCAACGGCAGCAGATAGACTGGATTAAAGGGGTGTGCGACCATCAGTCGCTCTGGATGCGTTATCTCGGCCTGCAACTCACTCGGCATGATGCCGGAAGTGGATGAGGTGATGATGGCATCTTCAGCAGCAGTGGTTTCAATTTCCGCATACACGGCGCGCTTGATGTCGGGCCGTTCCGGCACCGATTCAATAATCAGCTGGGAATTCTGGGCAGCTTGGGCTGCGGTTCCGTGCCAGGTCACTGAGCCTTTGGAGCCACGGGGTGCATCAGTCAGGCTGGCATAGGCCCGATCTGCATTGGCGAGCACCGCATCGAACTTATCCTCAGCATCAGGCGCCGGGTCAAAGACGCGAACGTCAATCCCGTTTTCAATAAGACGAGCAGCCCAGCCACCGCCAATCACCCCCCCACCGATAATCGCAACTGTTTCGATACTGTTCATCGCTCTACCTTTTCAGACTAAGACTTAGACGGTTCGGGGCATACGCTTTTGCAACTGGAGTTTTTCGCGTACTTCTGCTGGCGACATCAGTGAGCACCCCATGTTGGTCACAATCGTTGCTGCCTTTTCGACAAGTTCGGCATTGGTGGCGAGTTCGCCTTTTCTCAGCCACAGATTGTCTTCGAGACCGACTCGGATATTGGCGCCGGCGAGTACCGCCGCTGCCGCGTAGGGCATCTCATTGCGCCCAAGTGAAAAAGCCGACACCGTCCAGCCTGCCGGGGCGTTATTAATCATTGCCATAAAAGTATTGAGATCATCGGGTGCGCCCCACGGGACGCCCATGCACATCTGAATCATCACGGGTTCCGCGATGATGCCCTCCTGAACCAACTGTTTGGCAAACCACAGGTGGCCGGTATCAAATGCCTCAATCTCGATCCGGACACCCAAATCAGTCATCATCTTCCCCATCGCACGAAGCATGCCCGGTGTGTTTGTCATCACGTAGTCCGCTTCCGCGAAGTTCATCGTGCCGCAATCAAGCGTGCAAATCTCCGGCAGGCACTCTGCAACATGGGCCACACGCTCCGTCGCACCAGCCATGTCAGTATCTTCTT